>JAUWFF010000109.1 GCA_030607105.1 Filomicrobium sp. | reverse complement strand
GCTTGGTTTAGGCGAATGCCAGCGCCCTGCACGGAGCCATCCAACACGGATCGAAGTGTTTGAACCTTTGACGCCTTACGACCGACTTGAGACGCATTTCGCAGAGCTGCACCAGATCAAACACGCCCGGTCTGTGCTCAGCTGGGATGAGGCAGTCATCATGTCTCCAGGCGGCGGGACTGCACGCGGTGAAGCACTAGCAGCTCTTGCCGCCCTCGCGCACCGATCGCTTACGGCGCCCGAGCTGAGCGACGCGCTTGAGGCAGCGGAGGCGGATGGAAAACGGCTCAGTCATTGGCAGCGCGCAAATCTGCGCGCCATGCAGCGTTTGCATAAGAATGCCGTCGGTATCCCAGAGGCACTCGTCAAAGCCACGCAGATTGCGAACGCGCGCTGTCAGCAGATCTGGCGCACAACTCGCCCGGCGAATGATTGGAAGACTGTCTCCCAACCGTTTGCTGAGGTAGTGGATTTGGCGCGCGAAAATGCAGCAGCGCTCGGGGAAGTCCTAGCGCTTGAGCCTTATGACGCTTTGCTTGACACTTATGAGGAAGGAACCCGGTCAAAAGGCGTGACGCCTATATTTGATGACCTCAAGTCCTTTCTGCCGGATCTGATCGACCGCGTTCTCGCTAGGCAAGAGGCTCCCAAATCACTAGAGGGACCGTTTGTACCGCATGATCAGCGCAGGCTCGGTGAAGAGATGATGCGGTTGCTAGGCTTCGACTTTGCGCGTGGACGCCTAGACATAAGCCATCATCCCTTCTGTGGCGGCGTGCCTGATGACACACGCATTACAACACGCTTCGACAACCATGACTTCCTGGAATCCTTCATGGCGGTGCTGCACGAGACTGGGCATGCGCTATACCAACAAGGGTTACCCGCCAAATGGCGAGGACAACCCGTCGGCGGCTCTTTAGGTGCGGCTGTGCATGAGAGCCAGTCGTTGTTCATAGAAATGCAGATTGGGCGGAGTAGTGCATTCATGGCGTTTGCAACACCGTTTATCCGGGAACATCTAGGAGGATCAAAGGGCGACCACGAATGGACCGCAGAGAATCTCTACGGCCGCGCGATCTGCGTGCGTCCAGACTACATTCGTGTGGGGGCAGACGAGCTTACCTACCCGCTTCACATTCTTCTTCGGTTTGAGATAGAGCAGTCCTTGATTACAGGCGAACTCAGCGTCTCAGATATTCCGGATGCTTGGAATGATGCCATGATCCGATACCTTGGCCTGTCCACAGAAGGAAACTTCGCCGACGGTTGCATGCAGGATGTTCACTGGTTCGCGGGACTCTTCGGGTATTTTCCAACCTATACACTGGGGGCGCTTATGGCAGCGCAATGGTTTGCGGCAGCCTCTGCCTGTATCTCCGATATTGACACGAAAGTTGAAGAAGGTGACTTCGGGCCGATCGTCGAGTGGCTACGGCGCCAAATCCATGCTCAAGGACAACTCAAGACGGCGCATGAACTCTTAACGGAGGTTACCGGCGAACCGCTCAGCTCTTGTCACTTTAAGAGGCATCTTGAGCGTCGCTATCTAGGGTAGGGCTGTCTGTGCTTGGCGCAGCACGAGGTTCTCCGATTTCTAGACGAAGTCGCCGGGCGCGCACTTATGGAGTTTGGCCACATCCCTTACTTGCACTTGGTGAACTTCTTTAGCATACCGAGGATGTTTGGTTTCGGAGTCAAAGCGCACTTGCCGCAAGGTCAGCCCGATGACTACCAGTGGCACATAGCCGAACTCAAGGCCGAGACTAAGGATGCTTGCTTAAGGGTTGAAAGCGGACGTGCGCTATCCTCTCGATGATGTCCGATCACGACTCAAAGCAGACTCAACCGCGTAGATTATCCGCAGTGAACAACCCAGGCCCCAGTTGATCTTTAGTGTGCGTCCGGCCAGCCTTATGGCGGCACAAGCTGGTTTGCTAGCGGTCAGCCAGAATTCGGTTTTGTAGGAAGTATCCTTGAGTTCACCACTAATTCTGAAACGCGTCAGAAAGTCATTCTCAACGCAGGATGGGCCCATCCATGTCCTCGAGGACGTGACCTTTTCGCTGAAAGCCGGCGAAATGCTGGCGATTACCGGCGAAAGCGGGAGCGGGAAAAGTACGTTGCTGCATATTGTCGGTGCGCTGGAAACCTCCGATGGCGGAGAAATCCGCTATGGAGATTACGACCTTTCCAACTTGTCCGAGAACCAGCGCACACAGTTTCGCCGATCAATGGTTGGAATTATCTTTCAGCAATACAATCTAGTTCCATCCCTCAATGTCCTCGCCAATGTGCGGCTGCATGCACGCCTGGCCGGCCGGGATGATCGCGACTGGACGCGTTATCTGCTTGATCGTCTCGGCCTCGATTCGCTGGCGGGCCGGTATCCGGAACAGTTGTCGGGCGGTCAGCAACAACGCGTCGCTATCGGTCGCACGTTGGCAGCGAAGCCAGGTCTGATTTTAGCAGATGAGCCCACCGGTAACCTCGATGAACGCTCATCGGGCACCGTCTTCGAGCTTATGTCGGACCTTGCAGAGGAGTCCGGCGCCAGCATGATCGTCGTCACGCATTCGAATGAGCTGGCTGGGCGCATAAGTCGCAACCTTCACCTGCACGCAGGCCGCGTGGAATGATCGACCTATCCGCCATCACGGTCTTGCTGTCGCATTGGCGCAAGCATCCATTTCAGCTCATCATGCTGTTGACCGGGCTCTTTCTTGCATCAGCACTGTGGACAGGTGTGGAGGCCATTAACACAGAGGCGCGGGCAAGCTATGCGCTTGCTGAGGCAGCACTCTCACCACCGCGATTTGCTTCAATCGTGTCGGCGAAAACCCGCACGATCCCTGTTGATACCTACACCAGGCTGCAAACTTCCGGTTGGCGGACGTCGCCCATATTTGAAAAAAGGGTTCGGCTCGGCGATCGCTACATCCGGGCGATCGGCGTCGACGCATTGACCTATCCGACACGCGACATTTTTGAGGACGCAGCATCGCAAGATTCGGCGCAAGACTTCATCACTACGCTGATCGGCAAGACCGGCACATTGTTTGCGGACGCGCCGACCGCTGCATTTCTCAAGCGAAGCGGCGTAACGGGCGAAATCTGGATCTCCGACCGCCTACCCCCCGATACCGTTCTCGGTGATTTCTCCGCACTGGCGCGAATTCTCCCGGGCAACGAAGGGGATATCTCGGCCGCTGGCTTCTCCCAGCTCATCGTGCTTGAGAATCAACCGAGCGATCAGGTCCCGCTGCGCGAATTTGCGGATGTTATCCTGACCGAACCAGCAGATCGTGCAGGGATGACTGAGCTTACCGATAGTTTTCATCTCAACCTAACGGCGTTTGGCTTTCTCTCTTTTGTGGTGGGCCTGTTCGTTGTTTACGGCATCATCAGCCTGTCATTTGAGCAGCGGCGGGTAGTATTCAGGACGTTGCGTCTGCTTGGCGTGTCGCGGCAGCAACTCATCGCGAGCCTGGCGATAGAGCTCCTTGTGCTGGCATTAATTGGCGGGATACTCGGTGTGATTGGCGGTTACTTCCTAGCCGCGTTGCTGCTGCCGGACGTGGCGGCGACATTGGAGAGCCTTTATCGCGCAAACGTCTCCGGTTCGTTGACCTTTCGTTGGCAGTGGTTGTTGTCGGGCATCGCAATCACGCTCCTGGGTACAGCACTTGCCTCGGCTAGCGGATTTATCGAAACCGCACGCGGTTCCATTCTTGAAGCGGACGGGGCCAGCAGCTCAAGCATGCGTCTTTTTCGAATGTCGCGCCTTCAAGCTGGCCTCGCACTTGCCCTGTTAGCGCTGTTCACAACTCTCATGGCCCTGGGCCATGGGCTTATAGCTGGGTTTGTTGCGCTGGCCAGTTTGCTGGTCGGTTTTGCTCTGGCGCTTCCGTCCCTGTTGAGCTGGATCATCGCGTTGGCTTCAAAATTCGTACGAGGGCCGCTTGCCGAGTGGTTTCTGGCCGATGCCCGATTCGTGCTACCGGGTCTATCGATCGCGCTGATGGCGCTGCTGATGGCGGCGTCGGCCAATATTGGCGTAAGCACGATGGTCGGCAGCTTCCGGACCACGTTTATCGATTGGCTGGAAAAAAGACTGGCCGCTGAAGTCTATCTCTCGGCACGGTCCGCAGACGAGGCAGCGGCCATATCCCAATGGTTGGCGCCGAGAGTGGATGCGGTCCTTCCCGTGGTAAGCGAGCGCGTTCGCCTGTCCAAGGCGACCGGAGACTTATATGGAGTTGCCGATCACGCGACCTATCGACGGGACTGGCCACTGAAGGCATCCAGGAAAGATGCCTGGGACCGCATCTTTTCCGGCCACGGCGTACTTATTAACGAACAACTTTCATTGCGATTGGATCTTGAGCTCGGCGATACATTGAACATCGAAGGCGACCACGTGCTGGAAATCGTGGGGATCTATCCAGATTATGGAAACCCGTCAGTCGAAGCGATGATCGGTATCGACCTTTTCGAGCGTTGGTATCCCGATACGGCGCGGCGGCAGTTCGTCGTCCGGGTGGACCCGAGCCAGTCCGATGAGATCATTCGAGGCCTGCAGGAGACATTTGCGTTGCCGAGCTCGAACATCGCAAACCAAGCCGAGGTCAAGCAACTATCGCGGCAGATTTTCGAGCGGACTTTCGTTGTCACGGCTGCGCTGAATGTCCTGACGCTTGGCGTCGCCGTCTTCGCGTTACTCACAAGCCTTGTGATCCTGTCGACCTATCGTCTGCCGCAGCTGGCGCCGCTGTGGGCCATGGGGATGACCCGAGCGCAAATTGCGTGGTTCGAACTGTTACGCGCGCTGCTTTTGGCCTTGCTGACTGGTTTAATCGCCATTTTGGTCGGCCTGATGCTGGGCTGGGTCCTGCTTTCAGTAATCAATGTTGAGGCGTTCGGCTGGCGGCTTCCGTTTCACTACGACCCGCGTGACTGGGTTCTGCTGATCGCGTACTCGGTACTCGCCGCGCTGGTCGCAGCTGCCTACCCCGCGCTCAGATTCGCCAGGGTCTCGCCCTCAAACTTGTTGAAGCAGGCCGTTGATGCGAACTAGCTGGAACCGACGCGTCCTGATCGTGACGGCGACAATCGCGTTACTTTGCGGGGTTCAGGCTATGGGTCAGGGGTTTTCCGGTCTGGGCACTAATGCTGAGGGGTTCGCGGTGCCGGAGCGCGGCAACCCCCTCGTATTCCCGCCAGATCACGCAGCGCACGAAAATTACCGGATCGAATGGTGGTACCTCACTGCCAACCTCAGCGATGCGAAGGGCAAGCGCTACGGTATGCAGTGGACATTGTTCCGGTCGGCCCTGTCACCAGGAGCAGGGACGCAATTCTCGCCGAGACAGGTATGGTTCGCGCATTCTGCAGTTACAACGGCTGACGAGCATTTCACGTCTGAAACCATCGCCAGGGGTGGACTTGGGACGGCGGGCGTGACCGCCGAGCCGTTCAGGGCCTGGATCAACGGATGGGAAATGCGCGGGCAAGCAAAGCCCCCGGATGATGCGTTGAAGCGGCTTACGCTGAAGGCGAGCGGCCCAAATTTTTCCTATGAAATGGAACTGGTCAGCGACGGCCCGCTGGTCTTCCATGGGGATGACGCCTATTCCGTCAAATCCCAGAGCGGTCAGGCGAGTTATTACTACTCACAGCCATTCTATCGGGTGCGAGG
>JAUWFF010000293.1 GCA_030607105.1 Filomicrobium sp. | reverse complement strand
ATCGGTCCGGTCTTGAAGCGTTGGCCCCAGTGGGGCTGGGGGGCGTTTTCCAGGGCTTCGTCCTCGAGACCGGACCGTGAGGCAACGACGAATAATCTGATGCTGGTTTGGGGCAGCGAATTGACAAGCAGGCGACCGCATTCAGACTATCGCGAGGTGATACGGTGATTTAACCGGCAGGCGAAAACCGTAAAAGAATAGCCCTGCAACTCGCCTCGGGGGAAAGCGGGGTGCAGGGCCAACTAGGGGTAACCTTACTAGGAGATAAGCGTCGGCCCGAGCCCAGTAGGGGTGGGGGGCATCGGAAGGGAAATTTGGGGGCAACTCTTCCGACGCTGTGACAGAGCCCGGGCCGGGGCTGACGATCTCTAATTTACTCATAAATCTGGCTTCGTGGCGTCGCCAATGTGGCGCTCTCGTGATTTTTGTTGCCGGCTATTACAGGCTCTTCATGTAGTCATTTTCGACCGTCTGGCTGGCTCTCAATCCTTGCAATATCGGCCCGGTGGCGCGATCATGAAAAATCGATCACAGCGATGTCCTGCTTCTCCAGGGGCTAGGCACATCCGCCAGAGGAGGAGGCGCGCCTTGAGCGATTGCGAGCCGATACACTACTTGCGGCCACGGAGAGCGAGCGTGAACTCCGTGGCGGCGCCGGGCCTCATGGGCAGCGGTGAGCAAAGACAATCCAGCGCTCAGACACGTTTCAACCGACAGGAGCTTTCCCAGATACTGGCGGTTTATGGCCGCAAGGTCGCAGCTGGCGAATGGCGTGATTACGCTATTGACATGGGTCGTGATACCGCAGTGTTTTCGATCTTCCGCAAGACCAGCGAGTGTCCACTTCTCCGCATCGAAAAAAACCCCAAACTATCGCGCAAGCAGGGCGCCTACTCGGTCATTGCCGCGACGGGTCTCATCCTCAAGCGTGGCCACGATCTTCGCCGCGTGCTCGATGTTCTCGAGAAACGCGTTGCCGTTGTGCGCTGACGCGAATCTCCTAGACAGCCGGTGGTTTCTGCGCGCCAACTCCTAGCATGCGCTGCAGATAAACCGCCGTCAGCCACTGTCCGTGTTTCCAGCCGATGTTTGGAAACTCTCCGACTTTGTGAAATCCGCACGACTGGTGAAGCGCCAGCGAAGCCTCGCCGTCCGGCAGGCTGATCACCGCGATCATCTGTCGATACCCCAGCGATGTTGACACGCTGATGATGGCGTTGAGCAAATCCCGCCCAAGGCCCATACCCCGGCAGTGCTGGGCGATGTAGATCGAGTTCTCAATTGTGAAGCGAAAACCTGGCCGCTTGTTGTAAGCGTCGACGTGGGCGTATCCCAGAACCTCGCCTTCAGCGCTCTCTGCCACCACGAAAGGGAAACCCGCATTCATGCGCTGCTCATACCTCAGCGTCATTTCATCAAGACCTGGTGCCTTATACTCCCAGCTGACCAGAAGCTCCTTCACCGCATGGGCATAGATCGCGGTGATGCCAGGAAGGTGTCTGTGCTCCGCGGCTCGGATCGTATGCATTGGCGACATCTAATCCCAGAAACGAAAACCCCGCCAGTAGTACCGGCGGGGTCAATTTACAGGATGCCTTAGTTCGTGGCCGCCTTATTCTTGGCTGCCCATGAACGACAGTAGGAACTGAAACATGTTGACGAAGTCGAGGTACAGGCTGAGAGCGCCCATTACCGAAGCCTTCGCGACTAGTTCCGCGTTGTGGCGGATTACCAGATACTCGTCCTTGATCCGCTGCGTGTCGTAAGCGGTTAGGCCAGCGAACACTAGCAGGCCGATCACCGAAATCGCAAATTGGAGTGCGCTCGACTGCAAGAACCAGTTCACAATCACGGCCAGGATGATCCCGACCACGCCCATAATTAGGAATGACCCCCACCCCGAAAGGTCCCGCTTGGTTGTGTAACCGTAAAGCGAGAGGCTGGCAAAAGCCGCTGCCGTCACGAAGAACGTCTGAGCTATCGAGCTACCCGTGAAGAACGTAAACACGGCCGACATCGAAAGGCCCATAACGGCCGCGAATGCCCAGAACACCATCTGGGTGGCCTGTGCGCTGAGTTTATGCAACCCGAAGCTAAGCACAAGCACGAAAGCCAGCGGCGAAATCATTAAAACGTACTTCAGCGGCGACACATAAAGCGCCTGGAAGACAGCCGGGTCGGTTTTCGCCCAAGCCGATACCAGGAACGCAACAAGTCCCGTCAAAGCAACGCCGGCGGACATGTAATTATATACGCCGAGCATATAGGAGCGCAGGCCCTCATCGACCGCTGCGCCAGTGCGCGCCGTGGTCGCTGCCTGAGCGTAGCGATTGTCGTACTGCGTCATAAGTTAATCCTCTTTGACCCATGCAACGGAAGGTTCAGAACAACGGATCGAATATGTCCATAGATCCGAGTGAATTCAAGGCTCGCAGGTCAGGTTTAACGAAGCTTTGCAACACTAACCAATGGTTTGGTCAGAGTTGTGTGAGTTTGCGCCATCTTCCGGCTATTGCGACCGCAAATAGGGGACTGGGCGCGCCCGGAGCACTTGCAACGTACCCAAACCACCGAGAATAACAACCAGCGCGATAGATATCCCCAGGGCCTGGAATACCGCCGGCCAGGACAACACAAAGGGGATGTCGATGACCTGGGTGAGCGCGATCCAGGCCGCGAAACCACCTAAAAGGATGGCAAAACCGGCGGTTACCGCGGCCAGCAGCAGGTATTCGAGCGCGTGCGCGGTCAGTATTCGCCGTCTCGTGGCGCCAAGCGCCTTGAAGATCACAGCGTCCAGAATGCGCCGCCGCTGCGCCGTCGCCAACGCCCCGGCCAGAACCAGCGCCCCAGCCAACAGCGTCACGCTCCCGGCGACACGCACCGCCGTCATGATCTTCGAGAAGACCGTGCTGAAGGCGTCAACGGCATCTCGGACGCGGATCGCGGTCACCGTCGGGAAGCTCTTCGAAAGGGCCCGCATGGCGGCCGCTTCATTCTCAATTTTCAGATCCTCGGGGAGGTTAATTGTCGCGAGCATGTTGGAGGGGGCACCCGCGAGCGTATTGGGCGAGAAGATCATCACGAAATTAATCGACAAACTGTCCCAGTCGAGTTCGCGCAAATTGGAGATTGTCGCGGAGACATTGCGGCCGAGCACGTTGACTATAATCTGATCGCCGATGCCGACTCCAAGCATTCGTGCCAGGTCCGCTTCAAATGAGACAAGCGGTGGACCCGAATAATTCTCCCCCCACCATTCTCCCTTCACCACGGCTGAGCCTGGGGGAACCTCGTCGGCGTAGGTAATGCCCCGATCTCCGCGCAACACCCACTCAGCCTCTGCCGGTGGTTTAAGCTCCTCGACCTTGCGACCGGCAAGTTCAATGAGCCTGCCCCGCAGCATGGGTGCTTGTTGCAAGGTGGCCTTTGGCACTTCGCT
>JAUWFF010000029.1 GCA_030607105.1 Filomicrobium sp. | reverse complement strand
ACACACGAGGAACATGCTGAAGCAGCGTCACTCCAGCGCGCTGGGCGATCTCGATCCGCGCTACATCATCGAGCGCAATTCCAACGCCCCGGATCGCAAGTACGCGCTGCTGGCTGGCCCCGTCATCTCGGCGACGGATGTCGCCAGGGTCTGCAGCGTACTCGTCAGCGAGGGCTTGAACTGCCGCACGCGTTCGTTCACAGGCAACTCGCTTTAGCGTGCCGTCATAAACCAAAAAAGGGCGGCCCCAGATAAGAGCCGCCCAATCAAACTAAAAAAACACCATTGTGTTTGACCGACAGGCTCAAAGCCGCTCGTAAGGCAGTTCAAAAGCCGGCGAACATGCCGCCATGCGGCCTTCCCTGAACCCCAACTTGAACCACCTCTGTCGCTGCGCCGCAGTTCCGTGCGTAAACGCATCAGGGACGACATAGCCCTGCTGGCGCCGCTGGATCATATCATCACCGATCTGCTGCGCCGCGTTGAGCCCTTCCTCGATATCCCCCGGCTCCAAACGCTGATTGAGTTGTGCCGCCCACACACCTGCAAGACAGTCAGCCTGCAGCTCCATCCGGACCTGAAGCTGGTTTCCGGCCTTCTTGCCGCGCCCGCGCTTGGCCTGTTGCACCTTGTCGGCGATCCCAAGAATTGTCTGAATGTGATGCCCAACCTCGTGCGCGATCACATATGCCTGGGCGAAGTCTCCCGGCGCGGAAAACTGACGCTTAAGCTGCTCGTAAAACGCCAAGTCGATATAGATTTTCTTGTCGAGTGGACAATAGAACGGTCCCATGGCCGCTTGGCCCATTCCGCAACCGGTCGTCGTGTAGCCGCGGAACAAAACCAGCTTCGGCGCAGGATACTGCTTGCCGAACTGCCGGAAGACCTTGCTCCAGACATCCTCAGTATCCGCCAAAACGCGCTCGACGAACACCTTCATCTCATCGTCACTGGTGGAACGCGGCTTCGCAGTCTCGCGGCTACCCGGCAATCCCGGAATGTCCAAACCAGACCCCCGCGGCTGCGGGCGCCCGGCTTGTTCGGACTTCGGCAACTGCGGAATGTCGATATTGCTGCGGCCACCGCCACCCATCCCGCCTGTCAGGATCTCAAGCGGGTTGATGCCCAAGAAGAACATGATGGCTCCAATAATGAGCAGAGTCGTCAGCGAAAAACCACCTCGACCGCCTATCGGAATTCTAACGGGCCGCCTGCCCCTTCCGGGCATTCCGAAGCCACCGGGAAATCGAAAGCCCCCTCGTCCTCCCTGTGACCGCCGATCCTCGACATTTGAGCTGCGGCGGTCCTGGTCGTCATAACGCATGACGCTACTCTCCGGAATATACTGCGAATTAGTTCCGTCCGTTGGGCGTGACGGGAACCTTGCTCATTGCGAGCCATAGTGCATGGCAACACCCCGCTGGCAAGGCCCTACACCGTGCTTTACGCCAGCCTACGCCTTCTCGGTTGTCTCCGACGAAGACTTCTCGCCGCCTTCTTCTGCTTGCGCCGCCACATTCGGCAGCATCAACACCTTGCCAGGTTCCACGCCACCCTTCTTCAGCGGTCTGAGATGAGCCCTCACAGCTCGCGAAGCCGCAATCTGCCCATCGTTCTCATAGGCTTCGTGGTTCTTCTCAATATCCTTGACGTCGTAGCGATAGTTGACCATCAGCCCGTGTGCCTGCCGCAGCCCCTTGTCCGAAGCATCCCCGAGCCAGTTGATCCGCTCCAGCCTTGCCCCGTTACCAAGATGGAAGCGCGCCACCGGATCGATCGGCCTGTTCTGCTCCGACTTGGCACGGATGAAGTAATGCGCCGCCAGACCCAGCACACTGGCCTTCAGTTCTTCGTCATTGCCATGCCGCTCATACCATTCCGGATCGCTCAAAGCGGCCAGCACAATCCGATCGTCGTCGCTCAGAACTTCCTCGCGATCATCGCCGACGGTTCGATCAAGCCAACGCGCGAAATTCGGCACCGGGGACAGCGTCACGAACGTCTTCAGGCTGGGCAGCTCCCGCACCAGTTCCTCGACAACCTGCTTGATGAGGAAGTTGCCAAACGAAATCCCCTGCAGTCCCTCCTGGCAGTTAGAAATCGAGTAGAAGACCGCCGTCGTCGGTTCCATCAGCGGCTGGCTCTTACGCTCCTCATTAAGAACGGGTGCGATCGCCTCGGCAATCTCATCCCCAAGAGAGACCTCAACGAAGATCAACGGATCATCCACCAGCGAAGGGTGGAAAAACGCAAAGCAGCGGCGGTCGGCCGGATCAAGCCGGCGACGCAAATCTTCCCAGCCCCGAATCTCGTGTACGGCTTCATAAGCGATGATCTTTTCCAGGATCGCAGCAGGCGTCTGCCAGTCGATCCGCTGCAAAACCAAAAAGCCGCGATTGAACCAGGAGTAAAGCAGGTGACGAAGATCATGATCCACCGCCTGAAGTCCTGCATCGTCTTTCGGCATTCGCAATAAGTCGCGCCGCATTGCGACGATCTCTGCAGTTGCCCCCGGTGCCAGATTGAGACGGCGGAAGAACTCCTGGCGCGGACTTTCAACCACCGATTGCAACCGTGACAGCGCCGTATCACTCTGCTCCCGCACGTAGGTCTCCGCCGCCTCCAGAACCAGGTCCGCGTCCGGCTTCAAGACCGGCGCCGCCGCCAGGTACCGAAAGAAGGCCCGCCGCTCCTCGGCACCCAGCAACTTGTAGTGACATAGGATCTGCCGTGCGATCGCCACACCCGACGCCTCACCGCGTCCCGACACCAGCGCATCGACAAGCGTCTGCATGCCCCGTTCGGGCTCATCGCCGAACAGCGCCTTGGGCAGCAAGGAGCGTCCCTGCTCTGCAACGGTATTGAGAAGTTCCTGAAAAAAAGAAACGTTCATGCTTGCCTCGTTGTTGCAGCCGACGTGCGGCTCAATTCGGCTAGATATGGGTGAGAAGTTGGGCCACGGCCACCCGCCTTTACCCTTTCTAAACCCTCCCCGATCATCCTTCGTTAAGAATTCGATTCGTTGCACCCACGGGGTCTCTTTAGTATGGCTGAGCTGCTCACCGCCGGCGTCAATCGCTCCGGCCTGAACAAAGTCAAGAATGACACCGGGCGCACCGCCTTTTGCGGCCCATACATATTATCAGCCCTGACGGGTTTTCCCATCAGCCAGGTCGAACTTGAGGTCAACCGTTTTCGCGGCGTTCCCGAAGACGCCAAGATCGAGGGCACCAGCGCCATGGAGGTGGCCGCCGCCGCCACCGAGCTTGGCTGGGAAATGACTCTCGTCGAAGACTTCTGGCACCTCGAACGCAAACAGCGCCCTACATTATGGAGCTGGATGCAGAAACCGCGCAACGCCTGGGTCTATTATCTCCTCGCGATTCACCGCGGAAAGCAGGGTCATTGGGTGCTGGTCAAGGGCGTCAAGCTCTGCGACACCTACACCGACGGACAGTGGCAATTCGTTTGCGACGGCCCCCATCGCGGCGCCCGCATCATGGAAATCTACCAACTCCGGTCTCGTAGCTGAGACGAGCTGCACCGGACCGACACCCCATGGTCGAGATCGCGACCAGGCCAAGCGCCGACCAAAACTCTATCAGCCGGCAGCAATAGGGGGACCCCGGCATTCAATGCCGAGGTGGCAGCCCAGCCGAACGTATTCACCGCTTAGTCCTTCGCACGCTCAACGTAGGAACCGTCTTCGGTCATCACTACAACCCGCGTTCCCGAAGCGATATGCGGCGGCACCATGATCTTGGCACCGTTGGCGAGTACCGCAGGCTTGTAGGAGGACGATGCCGTCTGCCCCTTCACAACCGGGTCCGCTTCGACGATTTCGTAGACGGCCCGCTGCGGCAGCGAGATCGAAATGGGGTTACCCTCATGCATGGACAGCGTGCAAACCATGTTTTCCTGCAGCCAGACGGCCTGATCCCCGACCACGTCCTTCGACACCATCACCTGGTCATAGGTTTCCGGATGCATGAAAGTGTAGCCTTGCTCGTCTTCATACAGGTAGCCGTAGTCAACTTCCTCGACGAACGCCTTCTCCACCTGCTCGGTGGTGCGATAGCGCTCGACGATTTTGACGCCATCCGAGATTCGCCGCATCTCAAGGTGGGTCACCGGTGTACCCTTGCCCGGATGAATGTTCTCCGCGGTCATTACGACAGCCAGCGCGCCATTGATTTCGAGCACATTGCCCTTGCGGATTGAGCTTGCAATCACCTTAACCACGAAACGGTCTCCGATCTCATCTAGCTGTCGGTGCCCACGCGCCTGATAGCCAGGCCAACGGCACGCGGTTGATTTCTTCCCGATCGCGGGGTTCTACTCGTTCGCGCTCTATTCGCCAAGCCCGGCAACGACTTGAGTTGGTAAAATCACTTCGATGACCCCTACCTCACCCTGGTGGCACAAAGAACGTCACACCGATAGACGTCCCCTCTTGCTGACCCGCAACCGCATAAAGGACGCCTTCCGGCAGTGGTTCTTAGATCAAGACTTCATCGAGGTGGAACCCGGCGCCTTGCAGGTATCTCCAGGAAACGAAACCCACCTGCGGGCCTTCACGACCGAATTCGTCAGCCCCGCCGATACTCGCCACGCCATTTATCTCCACACCTCGCCCGAATTCGCCTGTAAGAAGCTCCTTGCCGCCGGAGAAACGAGAATCTTCGCGTTCTCGCAGGTGTTCCGGAATGCTGAAACAGGCCCCTTGCACACTCCGGAATTCACAATGCTGGAGTGGTACCGCGCGGGAAATGTCGGCGACGAGCAATACACACACGTCCAAAACGACTGCACCGAGCTTGTTGCTCTCGCCGCCACATCAGCCGAAAATGCAATCTGGCACTGGAAAAACCGGAGCTGCGACGCACACCAGGACAGTCTCCTTAAGACCGTTCCCGAAGCCCTCGCTGAACTTTTCGCAATTGATCTGAAGGGCACTTTCGACGCTGGCGGCGAGCCTGACAGAGGTGCTCTTGCAGAAGCAGCCCGTCGTGGCGAAATCTCTGTCGCAGATAATGATGCGTGGGGCGACGTCTTCTCAAAACTGATGGCATCGCTCGAATCCCGCTATGGCGAAATTGCCAGCCTCACCACTCCCGACGGCCTGGAACGAAGCATGGTACTGGACCTCTACCCCGCCAGCATGTCGCCTCTGGCCCGCCTCGCCGAGCGAAATCCTGGCCTGGCAAGGCGCTTTGAATTCTTCCTCTGCGGGATTGAGCTTGCAAACGGCTTCGCTGAAAGCAATGATCCCGTGATGGTCCGCGCCGGCCTAATAAAGCAAATGAACGAAAAGGAGCGCATCTACGGCGAGCGCTACCCCCTCGATCAAGATTTCCTCGCCGCTCTTCCCCAAATGCCCCCCGCTTCCGCTGGCTGTGCCATGGGCTTTGACCGGCTCGTGATGCTAGCCACCGGAGCAACGCGTATCGACCAAGTGCAGTGGACACCCCTCTCCCCATGACTAACGCCAGTAAGACACTGAAGACCGTTCCCGAACTCCGCGAGGCCGGACTGATCTCCGAGAACGAAACCTTGGCCCTGCGAGAGGTCAGCGCCCGATACGCCATCGCAGTCACACCCACCGTTGCCAGCTTGATAGATGAAACAGACCCCGCCGACCCGATCGCCCGACAGTTTATTCCCACACTTGCTGAAGTCGACCACCGGTCCGAGGAAAGCAAGGATCCTATCGGCGATAGAACCAAGTCACCAGTAAGAGGCATCGTCCATCGCTATCGCGACCGGGTGCTCTTGAAAGCCGTTGCCGTCTGTCCGGTCTACTGCCGTTTTTGCTTCCGGCGCGAAATGGTTGGCCCCGACAACGAAACAGGCCTCACGGAAAGCGAACTCGAAACAGCAATTGCCTACATCGCCGAACACCCGCAGATCTGGGAAGTCATTATCACCGGCGGCGACCCGCTGATCCTATCGCCGCGCCGCATTGCGGAGTTGACGACACGCCTCTCGGACATCCCGCACGTCAACGTGATCCGCTGGCACTCCCGCATTCCCGTCGTTTCACCAGACGCGATCACCGAAGAACTCACCGCAGCGCTGGCGTCTGCCCGGCCCGCCGTGTTTGTAGCCATCCACGCTAACCACGCTCGCGAACTCACGAAGGAAGCCAGGGCCGTCTGCGGCCGCCTCACCAAGTCCGGCATCTCCCTGGTCAGCCAGACCGTCCTCTTGAAGGGCGTCAACGACGACGCGGATACACTCGAGGATCTAATGCGGAGCTTCGTCGAGGCTGGCGTTAAACCTTATTACCTGCACCACCCGGATCTAGCCCCCGGCACCGGCCACTTTCGCGTCCCCATCGAGACCGGTCAGCTTCTCATGCGCCAGCTCCGTCAGCGTGTTTCGGGGCTCGCCATGCCAACCTACGTACTCGATATTCCAGGCGCTTTTGGCAAGGTCCCAGCCGGACCACAGTATCTGAACCGTGAGAACGGCGCTGACAGCCCCTACGCAGTCACCGATCCGAACGGCGGAACGCATAGCTATTCCGATAGCTGCTGAGACCATAATGAAAGCGCGAAGCTCACTCCATGTGGCAGCTGTTTGCGGGCTTGGACTGGTCCTCATGCACGGCCACTCGACGCGGGTCCGCGCCGATCCAACGAGCGGCCCGCTCCCCATCTGGCACAGAATCCTTGCACGCCCAGACACCAGCCTGACCGCCATCCCGACCCCAAGGGCAAACCCCATCACGCCCCCAAAAATCGAACTTGGAAGACAACTGTTCTCCGACACCCGCCTCTCCGGCGACAACTCCCGCTCCTGCGCCACATGCCACGATAAAGAGCGCGCCTTTTCCGACGGCCGCCGCAACGCCCTCTCGCTGGACGGTGAGACCCAGCTGCTAAACGCGCCGTCCCTTTTCAACCTCGCCTGGTCGCAGCAGCTGTTCCATGACGGGCGCTCTTCGAGCCTGGAAGATCAGGCCGCTCAACCCATCGAACATCCGCAGGAGATGGCCGGGTCCTGGTCGCATATAATCCAACGCTTAAGCGCCGATCCCACCGTGGTCGCTGGGTTTCATGACGCCTTTCCCGAGAGGCCGGCCGTCACGAGATCCAATATCCTGGCGGCAATCGCCACCTATGAACGCACACTGATTTCCGCAAAATCGCGCTTCGAACGCTTTGTTGACGGTGATGATACTGCGCTGACCTCCAAGGAACAGGCCGGCTTCCAGCTCTTCGTCGGCAAGGCAGGCTGTATCTCGTGCCATTCCGGCTGGCGGCTAACTGACGGCCAACGACACAATGTCGGAACAGTAGTTGCAAAACCGCTTCATGGGGAGACACCGCAGCTGCTCGTCAAAACACCCGGCTTGCAGGGAGTTTCAGGAACCGCGCCTTATATGCATGATGGATCGCTCCCAACATTACAGCACGTTATCGAGCATTATCTCAATTTAGACGAACAACACCCTGCGTTGTCGCAAAACCTCGTGCGGCCAATGCGCCTGACCGTAGATGAGCAGACGGCCCTCAAGGCATTTCTTCTATCGCTAGAATGACCGTCGAAACACAATCACGTATTGCAAAAATTCTGCCAACCTAGATCACGCATCAAGTTCAATAGCCCGCAATCCCGACTTACAAAATTGGATTGCGCAAGATTTGGATACTACGCCCTCAATAAGAACTTTGCCAAAAGCCAATGCTGACCGTCTCCCGTGTATACCTTCAACCCTTTACTTGCAGTTGTCAGGCAAATTAGATTGCTTGCAAAATTACAACGCATAATGAATATTGAGCAAGGTATAGATATTTTATCGATGGAGCAGATCACGAGTAAGCAGTACTGCGCCGAAAAGTCATCCCTGCAGTCGTCTCCCGCAGTATGACCTACCAGGGAGTCCCTCTGGCTTACGCTTCCGGCGGCGCCCCCTGCCGAGGGCGTCTCACCTTCTCCCATGGCTACCGGCACTTCCCACGCAACCGAAGACAAGCTAAGGACCCAGCGCAAGCGCACCGGGCCCGGAATTCCTGACAAATATGACTTGGCGGCTTAGCGGCACTCTTGACGCAGCGTCCATCCGCGAACCTTGCAGATCGAACGCCCACCCCGCCAGTTGCAAACTCGCTTCGGGATACGAATGTACGAACAGAAATAGCCACCATTCGCATGGCCCTCATAGCCGTGCATCGCCCTATTGAACTGATAGTCTTGCGTCTGTACCTGGCGGCTGCCTTTAGCCGATGCCGGAGCCGATGCGATTGCGATACCAACCACGACCGTGGCTGCGATGGCGAAAGTGGTCTGTGCGAATTTCGTATTGATGGCCGTGAACATTGTCCCTGTCTCCTCCAGGTGATGCGCTTGACGGTCAGTACTCTCCCGTCGATGCACCTAC
>JAUWFF010000009.1 GCA_030607105.1 Filomicrobium sp. | reverse complement strand
GCATTCAAGCTTGTAGGGTTTTACCCAAATATGGTTGGCGGGCGGATGCGTCTGGAGGTTGACCTCGATGGCAGCGGACCGGCAGAAAAAACTGGTACCCTGTGGGTGGAAAACTTCAAGGTGCTCGGCGATCCCGTTGTTTCGGAAGTTGTCGGAAGTGCCGATGAATCCATGCCTGCGATCGCACGTAAGCGCCGTGTCGTTCGGCAGGTTTTCGAGTTCGATAGTTTGAGAGCGCCGTTTTCGGTCGGTCACGGCCAGATTGTGGTGCATGATGCGGCCTTGCACGGTGCTCTGTTAGGTGCGACGCTGCGTGGCAAAGCCGACTTCATCCGCAAATCCGTCGATCTGGGGGGGACCTATGTTTTCCTTCAGGGCCTGAACAATGCTTTCGCGGCGATCCCGCTGTTGGGCGAGATTCTTTCCGGACCGCGCAAGGAAGGCATTTTCGGCACCAATTACGCTATCCGTGGGCCGATGTCGCGGCCACAAGTCTACGTGCATCCATTGTCGACAATCGCACCTGGCATCTTCAGAGAGATCTTCCAACTGGCGCCGCAATCGCAAAGTGTTTCGCCGCGTACGCGTGGTGCCCGTGCGAGGCCGTCGAAACGGCCCAACAAGGCCGGCGGTCAAATCATCGACGGCTGGGGTACGCAGTTGGGTGCGGACTGAAATCGGACCCGGGGGGAATCGCTCGCCGTCTCAGACGGGACGCAGCAAGACGTGGCGCTTTTTGCCGAAAGACAGTTTGATAACGCCATCTCCTCCGACATCGCTGTCAGACAGTTCGGCCTTGTCATCCTTGACGGGCTGGTCGTTGACCTTGAGGGCGCCACCCTTGATGTGACGACGCGCCTCGCTATTGGATTTGGCGAGGCCCGCACGGACGAAGGCGTCAAGGATGCCCAGCCTGGAAGATAAATCACCGGCAGCGATTTCAACACTCGGCAGATCGGATGCGAGTTTACCCTTTTCAAAGGTGAGACGAGCAGTCTCGGCGGCCTTGTCGGCAGCGTCCTGGCCATGCAGTAGAGCGGTTGCCGCGGTGGCTAGTATCTTCTTGGCCTCGTTGATTTCGGCGCCGCCCAAGGCTTCCAGCCTGGCGATTTCATCAAGTGGTAGGGCCGTGAATAAGCGCATGAAGCGCCCGACATCGGCGTCTTCGGTGTTACGCCAAAACTGCCAGTAATCATAAGGCGACAGCTGGGCCTCGTTGAGCCAAATGGCGCCGTCGGCGGTCTTGCCCATCTTGGCGCCGGACGACGTGGTGAGCAATGGGCAGGTGAGGCCGTAAAGCTGATGAGTTCCCATGCGGCGCCCAAGGTCAATGCCCGTGACGATGTTGCCCCATTGGTCGGAGCCGCCCATTTGAAGGTTGCAGTTGAGGCGGCGGGCCAGTTCCACATAATCGTAGGCCTGCAGCAGCATGTAGTTAAACTCAATAAATGAGAGTTCCTGTTCGCGCTCGAGGCGCAGGCGTACCGAGTCCATGGTGAGCATGCGGTTGACCGAAAAATGTCGGCCCGCATCGCGCAGAAACTCGATGTAGTTCAGCGAGGCCAGCCAGTCGGCATTGTCGACCATAAGCGCATCGTTATCTCCTTCTCCGAAGCGCAGGAAGCGACTGAAGACCTGCTTGAGGCTTTCCTTGTTGGCCTCGATTTCGGAGATGGCACGAAGTGCGCGGGTCTCGTCCTTGCCGGAGGGGTCTCCGACGCGCGTCGTGCCGCCGCCGAGTAATACAATGGGTTTGGTGCTGGTGTGCTGCAGCCAGTGCAGCATCATGATGGAGATGAGCGAGCCGACATGCAGTGAGGGCGCGGTGCAGTCATAGCCGACATAGGCGATCAGCCCGTCCTTGCTGGCGAGGTCATCGATACCCTTCTGATCGGACGTCTGGTGGATGAAGCCGCGTGATGTCAGGATGTTTAGGAATTCGGACTTCGGGCGCGTGGGCGTAGGCATAGGCTCGCCTTGGTCTTCTCTTGGGGTTTCGGTTGTTGTTGGGAGCCGGGACAATGCACAGGTTCGTCACTGGGAGCAAGTTGCAATGGGGCTTATGATGCGAGCGATAGGTCTGATGAGCGGGACTTCCATGGATGGGATCGACGTGGCGATGATCGATACAAACGGCGAGGACATTGTGCGTCGCGGCCCGTCACGGACGTTTGCCTACGCGAAAGAGGTGCGATCGGTATTGGGTGACGCGGTGTCTGAAGCGCGTTCGTTGACCGTGCGCACGGATCGGCCATCAGCCCTGAAGAAAGCCGAACAGCTGGTCACCGAGCAGCATGCGGAGGCCGTCGAAGTGTTCCTCACCAAAGAGGGGCTACCGAGCGAGAGCATCGACGTGGTCGGATTCCACGGCCAGACGGTTCTGCACCGGCCAGAAAAGGCGCTGACGGTACAACTCGGGGATGGGCCAATGCTGTCCCGGCTCTTGGGGCTGCCCGTGGTATTTGATCTCAGGGCGGCGGATATGGCGCACGGCGGGCAGGGGGCGCCGCTGGCCCCCGTCTATCACCGGGCACTGGTTGCCGCGCTGCCGCAGCGGCCACTCGGTGTTCTGAATATCGGAGGGGTTGCTAATATAACCTGGGTTAGCCGGGATAAAGAATTGATAGCCTTCGATACGGGCCCTGGTGGCGCGCTCATCGATGACTGGGTCGCGCGGTGTTCGGCTGGGACGATGAGCCATGATATCGATGGTGACCTGGCGGCTTCTGGAACAGTCAACGAGGGTGTCGTGGGATTCTTCACGGGGCATGCCTATTTCGCCGAGCCCCCACCAAAATCTCTCGACCGCAATACATTTTTTTGGGACCTAGTGCAGTGGATGAGCCCGGAAGACGGTGCGGCTACGTTAACAGCGATGAGCGCGGAAGCAGTCGCGCTGGGCCTGAAGCAGTTGCCAGAGGCGCCCGTTCGAATCGTGGCTTGTGGCGGAGGCCGCAAAAACAAGACATTGCTTGAAATGATTGCCGCGCGATCGGGTGTCGAGGTGGTCCGGGCTGAAGCGGTTGGGCTCGACGGCGATAGTGTTGAAGCGGAGGCTTGGGCTTATATGGCTGTCCGGTCGAGACTGGGGTTGCCGATTACGTTCCCCGGGACGACGGGAAGCGGTGAGCCGTGCTGCGGGGGCTGCCTTGCGTTACCGAGTGCGGCCTGGCGCCGAATTTGAAACTTAATGGCCGTGCAAGGCGGCAGTTTTTTCTGTGCGATGCCAGAACGGTTCCGAGCGTCTATTCTTCGTTGTCTTCAGCGTCCTCCGGGAGTTCCTCGACGGGCTCTTCGGCGACAAGAGACTTCTTCTTCTGGCTGCTTTCGGTCTCCTTGGCGGCCATACGTTCTTCGATATAGCGGCCGATGTGCTCATTGAGCTCGTCCATCTTGCCCTCGAAGAAGTGGTTTGCACCGGGCACGACCTCGTGGGCGATCTTGATGCCACGCTGCGTCTTCAACTTTGCTGTCAGCTCGGCGACTGAGTTTGACGGTACTACGCGGTCCAAGTCGCCGTTGATCATGAGACCCGATGAAGGACAGGGCGCCAGAAACGAAAAATCGTACAGGTTTGAGGGTGGAGCAACGCAAATGAAGCCTTCAGCCTCCGGCCTGCGCATCAAAAGCTGCATGGCGATCCAAGTGCCAAACGAAACACCTGCAATCCAGCAACTTTTCGCGTCAGGCTTGACAAGTTGCAGCCAGTCCAATGCGCTTGCTGCGTCCGCTAGCTCACCAGGTCCGCCGTCCCAGTAACCCTGGCTGCGGCCAACGCCCCTGAAGTTGAAGCGCAACACCGAAAAGCCGCGCTCGGCAAATATATGATACAGGTTGTAGACTACCTGGTTGTTCATGGTGCCGCCGAACTGCGGGTGCGGATGCAAAATCAGCGCGATCGGCGAATCTGATGCCGGTTCGTGGTGGTAGCGGGCTTCTAGACGCCCCGCCGGGCCGTTCATGATCAGTTCGGGCATTTCAGCTCACTTGTTTGGCAGGCTACGCACCTGGTTGCACCGCAGAAGGAATGCGGTCGTCCAATACTTGACTTCCTGGATCGGAATTTACATATTCAGGTCGAGTTTAGAATGGTTCGAAATGAGCGATAGCTCTTCGCACTGCGGGATGGCGTTCTTAACACGAACACCACGCTCATTTGCAAGTCTGATGCGTCGGCGCAGCTGGAATTGCTGTCCAAGGCAGCGTCGTTATGCCCCAAGAGGCGGTTGGCATGGAGCTCAATACCAAGGGTCGATATGCGGTGATGGCGATGGCCGACATCGCCAAATTTGGAGCTGATAGTGCCGTTCCTCTGTCCGCCGTGGCCGAGCGCCAGCAGATTTCATTGGCTTACCTGGAGCAGATCTTCCTGCGGCTGCGCCGCGCGGGGCTGGTGGTCAGTGCGCGTGGCCGTTCAGGTGGCTACAAGCTTGGTCGAGCTGCCGAGGACATCAACGTCGCAGAGATCATGCGGGCGGCGGAAGAGCGCACCCGGATGACGCGGTGTATGGACGAGGGAGTCGGCTGTATCGGTGAAGAGAGATGCCTGACGCATCATCTTTGGGCGGCGCTTGGTGCTCACATTGCTGTGTTCTTGTCCGATGTTAGCCTGCGTGAGGTTGTCGACGGCATTCCAATCACCAAACTGCCGACCAACAATGTCGAGCGCTCAGGGGAAACGGTCGCGTCATGAGCCTTGCTCGTACATATCTCGATTTTAACGCGACGTCGCCGTTGAGGCCGCAGGCCCGAGCAGCGGTGATTAGTGCGCTCGAGTGTGCTGGCAATCCCTCCTCGGTGCACCTTGAGGGTCGCTGGGCGCGGCACATTCTGGAGGATGCCCGGCAAGCAGTTTCCGCCCTTGTCAACGCCGAACCAAAACAAGTGATCTTTACCAGTGGTGCCACTGAAGCCAACACGACCGTTCTCGGGCAGGCGCGCTGGGTGGCCGTGGCCGCGGCAGGGGTCGAGCATCCATCGGTGCTAGAAGCGGCGCGGCGGCATGGTTCCACATTCAGTCAGCTGCCCGTTGATGGCGATGGCCGCGTATGTGTTGATGCTTTGAAGGCCTGGCTCGCGGCGCCGGTTGATGGAGATCGGCTCGTCTCCCTGCAGTGGGCCAATAATGAGACCGGAGTTTTGCAGCCAGTGGCAGAGGTTGCGGAACTTGTCGCCGAGGCTGGGGGAACGCTTCATGTCGATGGCGTTCAGGCCGCTGGGCGGGTGCGCATCGATCTAAATGAATGCCCGATTTCGTTTCTCACATTGTCCTCGCACAAGATCGGTGGACCGCAGGGTGTCGGGGCGATTGTACAAGGCCCCAGTGGTCAGTTGGAGCAGCCGTTGCTCATCGGCGGCGGGCAAGAGCACCGTTTGCGGGCAGGGACTGAGAATGTGGCAGGCGTCGCCGGTTTTGGCGCGGCAGCAACCGCGGCCCTCAGTGAAGTTTCGAGCTCGCCGCGAGTGCGCGGGCTGCGCGATGAACTCGAATCAGGTTTGTCCGCGATGACACCGGAGACGGTTTTCTTCGGCACGCGCTCGGAGCGCCTGGCGAATACGAGCTCATTTGGCCTGTCCGGCCTGCGGGCCGAGACGATGGTCATCGCGTTTGATCTGGCGGGGATCGCATTGAGCGCTGGTTCGGCTTGCTCATCGGGGACGGTGGGGCGCAGCCATGTTCTCGAGGCGATGGGTGTTGGAAAGGCCCTGGCGGGCTCGGCGCTTCGCGTCAGCCTGGGCTGGTCGAGCAAAAAGCATGATGTCGCTCGGTTTCTCGAAGCCTGGGCGAAGGTGACGCAGAGGGGACGGGCGACCGCCGAGATCGCATAGCAGATTGAAATTGGAACAAGGCTGCCGGTTCGCGGGTGCGGACTTGGAGCGGCACGGATCGAAAATAAGGAGAGCGGTATGCCGGCGGTTGAGTCGACTATCGAACAGGTCAAGGAAATCGACGTCGATAAGTACAAGTACGGCTTTGAGACGGACATCGAGTCGGTTAAGGCGCCGAAGGGACTCAATGAGGACATCATCCGCTATATCTCCGAGCGGAAAAACGAACCGGCGTGGATGCTTGAATGGCGGCTTGATGCCTACGAACGCTGGAAAGCAATGCGCGAGCCAACATGGGCCCGTGTGGAGTATCCAAAGATCGATTTCGAGGACCTTTACTATTATTCCGCGCCGAAGAGCACGGAGGGACCAAAGAGCCTCGACGAAGTCGATCCGGAGCTGCTAGCGACGTATGAAAAGCTTGGCATTCCGCTGCGAGAGCAGGAAGTACTTGCCGGTGTGCAGGGCGCCAAGGTCGCCGTTGATGCCGTGTTTGATTCCGTTTCAGTGGTGACGACGTTCAAGGAGGAGCTCTCCAAGGCCGGCGTTATCTTCTGCTCGATTTCAGAGGCGCTGCAAAACCATCCTGAAATCGTAAAGAAGTATCTTGGTACGGTCGTGCCGAAGTCCGACAACTTCTATGCAGCATTGAACTCGGCAGTGTTTTCGGATGGCTCCTTTGTCTACATACCCCAGGGCGTGCGCTGTCCGATGGAGCTGTCGACATACTTTCGCATCAATGAGCGGGAGACGGGGCAGTTCGAGCGGACGCTGATCATCGCCGATAAGGGGTCCTATGTCTCGTATCTGGAAGGCTGCACCGCGCCGATGCGCGACGAAAACCAGTTGCACGCGGCGGTTGTTGAGCTGATCGCCCTTGATGATGCCGAGATAAAGTACTCGACGGTGCAGAATTGGTATCCCGGTGACAAGGACGGCAAAGGCGGGATTTACAATTTCGTCACGAAGCGTGGCGATTGCCGCGGCCACCACTCGAAGATTTCATGGACCCAGGTGGAAACCGGTTCGGCGATTACGTGGAAGTATCCATCGTGTATTCTTCGCGGAGATAACTCGCGTGGTGAGTTCTACTCGATCGCTGTGTCCAATGGTTACCAGCAGATCGATAGCGGAACGAAGATGATTCATCTTGGCAAGAACACGTCGAGCCGGATCGTCTCCAAGGGTATTGCCGCGGGCTTTTCCGAGAACACCTATCGCGGGCTCGTTTCGGCGCATCGCAAAGCGGCTAACGCGCGCAACTTCACGCAATGCGACTCGCTTCTCATCGGTAACAAATGCGGTGCGCACACGGTGCCTTACATAGAGGCCAAGACGTCAACGGCGCACTTCGAACATGAGGCGACAACGTCAAAGATCTCCGACGACAAGCTGTTTTACTGCATGCAGCGGGGCCTGTCGGAAGAGGAAGCCGTGACGCTAATCGTCAATGGCTTCGTGCGTGACGTGCTGCAACAGCTGCCGATGGAATTCATGGCGGAAACGCAGAAGCTAATCGGTATCTCGCTTGAAGGGAGTGTAGGCTAGCGCAGCTGGCTGGCGAGGGAGGTTGTGTGATGGCTCACAAAGATGAAGCTCATAAAAACGAGCGCAACGAGCAGATCGTTCGTCGATTAGAAATCGAGGCCAACCAGTCGGCCGCGACGTACATAGCGGAAGTCGAGGCTTTCGCACGTGAGAGCCGGTTGAAGCGGATGGCCGATCTGCTCGAGGAACTCACGGAATGGATGGAAGAAGAAGGCGATCTAGATCGGCTGCAGGCGCAGGGTGTGGAGCTTGATGAAGAAGAAGGTCTGGTGAGGTTTGTGCAAGGCGCCCGCAAGATGATGCTGTGCGCGGGGGACGATATGAGCATCACGGTTGACGGCAAGACCATGTATCCAAACCAGGACTGTCCCGTGCTCGATGATGAATTCTATGTCGACGTGATGGCCCGCGTCTATCGTTGGGCCGGACATGATGAAACCGATGGACCTCGGCGGTATTTCGAATGAGCGAAGGGTCGGCTGAATACTGGTTCAAGCCGAAGCGACATGGCTACGGAGCGACCCCCACACATTGGAAAGGGTGGTTGGCGACAACAGGGTTTGCGGTGCTGTTGCCGCTCGTTTCGGTGCCGTGGCTATTGTCGCTAACAGATGATACGAGGCTCGTCGGCATGATTGTTTGGGCCGTCGCCATGCTGGCGGCGGTGTATTGGTTCACGGCATTTGCCAAGCGCAAAACCGACGGTGAATGGGTGTTGCGCTGGAATGGCAAGACCTACCGGGAATTGATGGAAGAAAAAGCGCTTGAGGACAAAGCTAAGGAATGATCCCGCGCTGGGATGTTCCTGACAAAATCACATAGTTACGGCCGGAGTTGAGATATGCTTGAGATTAAGAACCTGCACGTGAAGATTGCGGAAGAGGACAAGCCGATCCTCAGGGGCATCGATTTGACGATCGCTAAGGGTGAGGTGCATGCGATCATGGGGCCAAACGGCTCCGGCAAATCGACGCTGGCTTATATTCTCGCGGGCCGCGACGACTATGAAGTCACGGAAGGTGACATCCTTTGGAATGGCGAGTCGCTACTGGACATGGAGCCTGACGAGCGTGCTGCCGCAGGCGTTTTTCTAGCCTTTCAGTATCCGATGGAAATTCCGGGTGTGGCTGGGCTGACGTTCCTGCGCACGGCGCTCAACGCGTTGCGCCGTAAGCGTGGTCACGAAGAGCTGACAACGCCGGAATTCATGAAGCTGGTGAAAGAAAAAAGCGCGGCCCTCAATATCGATATTGAGATGTTGAAGCGCCCCGTCAACGTGGGCTTTTCGGGTGGCGAAAAGAAGCGTTCCGAAATCCTGCAGATGGCGCTGCTGGAGCCAACGCTCTGCGTGCTCGACGAGACTGACTCAGGTCTTGATATCGATGCGCTGCGTATCGTTTCGGAAGGGGTGAACGCGTTGCGCTCCCCGGAGCGGTCAATGCTCGTCATTACGCATTACCAACGCCTCTTGAACCACATCGTTCCTGACAAAGTGCACGTGTTGGCGAATGGCAAGATCCAGCGCTCCGGAGGTAAGGAGCTGGCGCTGGAATTGGAGGAGTCCGGTTACGCCGAGTTCGGCGAGAAGGCGGCCTAAAAATTCCGCCGGCGGCTCCAATGCCGGTGCCGGAGAATTTGGAACAAATGCGCGCAGGAGGCGCGAAGATGAGCGTGGCTGTCATGAAAACTAAGGCCGAACTGTCGTTTGCCGAAAACTTCGATCAAGTGCACGAGCAGCTGCCGGGGAGCCCGGCGGTGAAGCGGGCGCGCCAGATGGCAGCCGATAGGTTTGCCGAACTTGGTTTGCCGCACCGGCGCATCGAGGAGTGGAAATACACTGACCTTCGCGCCTCGGTGAAAGACGCGTTACCGGTTCGTGTGGGTGATGCGACACAAATGACGATCGCGGATGTTATTGTTGCGCTTGGGCCGCTGGCAAAACTCGACGCGCATCGGATGGTGTTGGTGAATGGTGCCTACCGTAAGGAGCTGTCTTCGCCGGACCAGCTTGCGGGTCTTGAGTTGGAGGATCTGGCGAGTGTCCTGGCGAGCGGCAGTGAACACACCGAGGGCCTCATCAGTCTCACGGCCAGGGATGCAGACGCGGTGCTCGCGCTCAACACAGCCTACATGACGGATGGCGCGGTGGCTCGCGTTCAAGCCGGTGCACGGTTGGAAAAGCCGCTGCTCATTGCCCACTTGCGAGCAGGAAGGGAGCCGGGCTTTACCGCCCATCGCAATGTTATCGAAGTCGGGCCGAAGGCATCAGTGCAGATCATCGAGGCGTTTGTCAGCCTGCCAGGTGCGGCCAGCGAAGGTCAGTCAAATGCGGCAACGCAGATCACCGTTGGTGATGAAGCCAAGGTGGCGCACGTCAAGTGCACGGTCGACACCGGCGAGGGGATCACGCAACTGTCCAACTGGATGATCCGGCTTGGACGGGAGGCGGACTATTCAGGCTTCCAGCTGACACAAGGTGTGAGCCTGGCGCGCAATCAGATTTTCGTGGCTTTTGATGGCGAAGATGCCAAGCTTGATCTGTCCGGTGTGTTTCTGGCGCGCGGCCGCGAACACATCGATACAACCCTTGTGGTCGATCACGCGGTGCCGTCGTGTGAAAGCCGCGAACTCTTCAAAGGCGTGCTAGATGACCAGTCCCGTGGCGTGTTTCAAGGGAAGATCATTGTTCAGCAGATTGCCCAGAAGACCGATGGCAAGCAGATGTCGCAGGGCCTGCTATTATCGCCGGACGCGGAATTTGATTCCAAGCCGGAGCTGGAGATCTTCGCCGATGATGTGGCATGTGGCCATGGGGCGACCTGTACAGAACTTGACAAGGACCTGATGTTCTATTGTGGAAGCCGCGGCATTCCGCCGGATATCGCGCGTGGATTGTTGATTGAATCGTTCATTGGCGAAGCGGTAGAAAAAGTAGAAAACCAGCCGACTGCAGAGGCGATTATGGAATTTGCGCGCGGCTGGCTTGCTAAGAAATGACGGCATTGGTCCAGGCTCGCGGTTAAGCCTGGTCCCCAGTCACCAAGCCCTCGGACGAATTGCCCGCGGGATAGAGAGGACGAGATGACACTGGATCTGGAAAGTGGGATCGAAGAGGCGCCTAAGCGGGGCACTACGGCGTATGACGTCGATCACATTCGCACGGATTTTCCGATTCTCTTTCGCGAGGTCTACGGCAAACCGCTTGTGTACCTGGACAACGGGGCTAGCGCGCAAAAGCCGCGTGCGGTGCTGGAGGAGATGGACCATGTCTATCGTTTTGAGTACGCCAATGTGCATCGCGGATTGCACTACTTGTCCAATGCCGCAACGGCGAAATACGAGGACGCCCGCGAGACGGCGCGACGGTTCCTCAATGCCGGTTCCCCGGACGAAATTATCTTCACGCGAAATGCCACCATGGCGATCAACCTTGTGGCGCAATCTTGCGGTGGTTTGGTGATCGGCGAGCAAGACGAGATCATATTGTCGATCATGGAGCACCATTCCAATATCGTGCCGTGGCATTTCCTGCGCGAGCGCCAAGGTGCGGTCCTGAAATGGGCGCCGGTCTCCGACGAAGGCGACTTCCTCCTCGATGAGTTCGAGAAGCTGATCAGCCCACGCACCAAGATGATCGCCATCACCCAGATGTCGAATGTGCTCGGTACCATCGTTCCCATC
>JAUWFF010000211.1 GCA_030607105.1 Filomicrobium sp. | reverse complement strand
GCTTGGCCTTGATGCCGAAATGGCTCAGAAGTCGGCCGCTGTGGCGTGTATCTTCAGCGTAAACCACGTCAGCCGTGGCCAGAACCGCAAGTGCCCGAAGCGTGATGTCGCCGAGATTGCCAATCGGCGTCGCAACAAGGTGCAGGCCGGGACTGCGGCCCTGGACGATCAGCCTCGTGAGATCGCTTGCGGCGCGGCTGGCAATTTGCGCAGGTGCGCCGTGTTCAATTTGGTTGGCTTTTGCTCCGGGCGTCTCAATGCTACTTGGCCCGTCGGCGGGCGAGTCGGGTTCGTCCACAGCGGTGGGTCCTTTTTTCGTCTAGGATATTGTCCTACCGCGACGAACTGCCTTCGCCAAGCCGCCCGATTTAGCTGCTCGCGGCCTCATTTCATGGGTCCCTTCATCAGCAGCACAATATCTCAAGGCGTGTGCCCCACGAACACCATTGTCGAATTGCAGGCTTCTCCCGTGCGGCAAGATCATCTAACGAGATTGCGTGATGATGGCGAATCAGGCGGGAGTCATGTGCTCTTAGGTACCGATGCGGGCGAAGGGTGATGAGGGATTAAGCTGCTGATGGGCAGTCTGGCACGCAACAGTTGTTCAAGGTTCTGGGCAATTCGGGGGATGCACAAGGCTTCGGCACTTGTGGCATCGATGCTTGTCGGCCTGGCTGCGGCCGGATGCGCGGCCGGTCTCAACAGTGTACCGCAGGCTGGGCAGATCAATGGCGAGGTGCAGGGTTCGCCACCAGCTAATGCGGATCGAAAGAGCCCGGTCACGGTTGCCATGCTGCTCCCGTTGCAAGGGTTCGGTCCTACGGCGCTCATCGCCAAAGGGATGAAACAGGCCGGCGAGATGGCGCTGTTTGATGCTGATAATCCGAATGTGCAGCTCATTGTGAAAAACGATGACGGTAGCCCCTCTGGGGCGCAGGCTGCAGCCCAGGAGGCCCTCAGCGAGGGTGCGGAGCTGATCGTCGGCCCGTTATATGGTGCATCAGTGCCGCGCGTGGCTACGGTCGCGCGCACGTCGAATGTTCCCGTACTGTCTTTTTCCAATGACCGTTCGGTGGGTGGCAACGGCGTCTATTTGATGAGCTATCTGCCGCAGGCCGAAGTCGAGCGAATTGTCTCGTTCTGTATTTCTCGCGGGAAACGGCGCTTCGCGGCTCTGGTGCCTGTTGGGGCTTACGGTGACGCTGTTGAAGCGGCTTTCCGCAATGCCGTGTTGCGAGGTGGAGGTAGCATCGTTGCCCTAGAACGCTTTGAGCCCGGGGCCAACAAGATGCTGGAGCCGGCAAGGCGCGTTTTCAACGTCGTAAACGAGGCGGCGCAGACCGGTGACCCGGTGGATGCATTGTTCCTGCCCGGAAACAGGGACACGCTGCCGACCCTCGGACCGCAATTAGCCTACGCTAAGATTGACACGCGAACCACGCAGCTTGTCGGGTTGAGCGGCTGGGATTATCCCAACATCGGTCGTGATGATGTGTTTGTCGGCGGCTGGTATCCGGGCCCGGACCCTCGCGGCTGGCAGCGCTTTTCAGAGCGGTTTGCCAATACGTTTGGGAGCGTGCCGCCGCGTGTGGCAACCCATGCTTATGATGCGGTCCGTTTGGCGATCTCGTTATCGGGACGGCCTAAAGGGCAGAGGTTCACGCAAACAAACCTGACGATGCCGACTGGTTTTGATGGTGTCGATGGGCCCTTCATGCTGCTTGCCGATGGCACTTCGCAACGCGGGCTTGCTATTTTCGAGGTCCAAAAGTTCGGCGGCAAGGTGATTGGCGAGGCTGCTCAGGCTGGGTTGGCGAATCCGGTGGTCGGGGGCAACAGGCTGCGTTATCCGAACGGGCCATATGGCGGATAGTCCGTGAGAGCTGCGCCGTTCTAGCCGTCGGTTTGTGGCAACCGCCGTTGCGAAATCCGTTTGCGAAGGACGATTTCATCCGGCAGGGTGGGCGGCTGTTGCGCCGAACCTGAAGGGTATCCACCCGTGTTCGAAATCCTGTCCATTGTCGCCCCCGTATTCGGGCTGATTACGCTTGGGTACGTGTTTGGCCGGCGTAGCTGGTTGTCATCAACCGCCGAACAGGGCGTGTCTGAATTCGCCTTTCATCTGGCGATCCCGGCATTGCTTTTCAAAACGATCATCAGCGCGGATTTTGCGAATGTCTCGGTGGCCGGTGTCTGGCTCAGTTTCTATGGTGCGGTTGTCACCGTCTATGTTGCTTCCGTGCTTGGGACAAAGTTTCTGCTCGGGAGGCCGCAGCCTGATGCGGCATCGATCGCCATGTCGTCGATGTTCGGCAATGCGGTGATGTTGGGTATCCCGATTTCCCTGACGACGTTCGGGCCGTCGGCGGCGGCGCCATTGGCGCTTGTCCTATCAATCCATGCCCCGACGCTCTGGTTGATCTCGACGCTGCACGCCAACGTTGCCAGTCGGGATGTTGGAGCAAGTGCGAGTGACATTGTTGCGACGCTTATTCATGATCTCAGCCGTAACCCGATCATTGTTGGCATCGTGCTTGGTGGAATCTGGCGCTTCAGCGGGCTTCAGATGCCGGAAGTCGGGATGAAGGTGCTCTCGCTGCTTGCGCAAGCCGGGGTGCCGGCCGCGCTGGTGGCTTTGGGGTTATCGCTGGTGCGGTTCGAAATCAAAGGGCAAGTGCCGACGCTGACGATGATCGTCACGTTGAAGCTGATGGTGATGCCGCTTGTGGCGGTCTTTCTGGCGCGTTTTATATTTGGGCTGGACGCTTTGTCTCTCGGCGTTGTTGCGATCCTCGCCTGCGTACCCACTGGCGCTAACGCCTACATCTTCGCCAGCAAGACCGGGTGCGCGATCAATTCAGCTTCGGGGGCGGTGGCTTTGGGAACCGTCATCTCCGCTCTGACGGTCTCCGTCTGGCTGATCTTCATAAAACCGTAGGCCGATGCCGATGCGTTGGGACAGTGGGCGTCGTTCACTAACCGTGCAACACGCGCGCGGCACGCGCCAATTTTTCGATGAGGTCCTTGTAGCGTTCCTGGGCTGCGACGTCCTTCAGGTGACCGTTCTCCTCGAAGGCCTGGGCGGCGCGAGGAACGGCGAATTGTTCGGGCAGCACGAGGGCGCCGAGCCCATGCACCAAAACATGGCGGACGGCGAACAGGCCGCGCAATCCACCCATCCCGCCCGGAGAGGCTCCGGCCAGTGCGAAAACTCGAGTGCGGTAGACTTCAAGCGGGGCTTCGTCCTCGTCGCGCACCCGGCTCACCCAGTCGAGAGTGTTCTTCAGCAAAGGTGAAATCGATGCATTGTATTCCGGGCAAGAGATGAGGACGCCGGTATGCAGGCTGAAGAGCGCCTTCAGTTTTTTGGCGTTATCGGGTGGGCCTTCGTTCTTTTCGACGTCGCCGTCGTAGAGGGGCATGGGGTAATCCCCGAGATCGGCGAAAGTCGAGTGGATGCCGTTAGCTTCGGCGATCCGCGCGCCGAGTTCGGCGACCTTTTTGTTGAACGAGCCACTGCGGGCGGAACCGGCAAAGAACAGCAGTCGGGTCGCTTCGCTCATAGTGTTGTTGATCTCCGGAATAGCTAGTGGATATTTGTCAGTGCAGGTTGGCCTATTTTTGGTCTGAAGGTGTGTTGCCTGGCAAGGTCTTTAGGAAGGCGAGAATGGCTTCGCGTTGATCCTGCTTCGGTATGCCGACGTGGCGCATGCGGATATCGGGCGTATCGAAAGTCGTCTGTGCAAGCCAATTGTCGAGAATTGCGGCGGACCAGGCAATACCCAAGTTCTTGATATTACGAGAATAAGTGTAGCCGTCGAGACTACCAGCCTTGCGACCAAAAAGGCTGTGCAACGGTGCAGCGTAGCGATCCTCGCCAATGGCGACGGCGTGGCAATTGGCGCAGCGCTGCGTGACTAGAAGCTTGCCGAATTCGATCTCCGACATTGCCGGCAGGCGCGGAGGCTGTGGAATGGAGGGATCCGCAGCGAAAGCCTCCCAACTGAAGAGGAAACTCATTGCCAGTGCGTATATTGCAGTTTGTCTTGGGTAACGACGCCCCATTGAATGTCTCTCCCATCGTCTCTGTTCGC
>JAUWFF010000134.1 GCA_030607105.1 Filomicrobium sp. | reverse complement strand
CCTGCGTCAACGTAAGGATCAAAGGACTGCCCGCGCCGACCTACAAAGCGCAATGACGAGCGCCGTGCGCCACCCGTTAGACTGAAAACAATCTTGGAACGTCAGAGCACAAAAAAAGAGGAAACTCCCGTGGCAACTCTTGGACATCATATCAGTGGCGAGCGGGTGGCCGGTACTGCCAACCGGCACGGTCCAGTCTACAACCCCGCGACGGGTGAAATCACAAAGCAGGTCAGTTTCGCTGCGCAGGACGAAGTTGACCGGGCAGTGGCGGTGGCGCGAGATGCATCTGTCGACTGGGCAAGAACGACGCCCATACGCCGTGCTCGCGTCATGTTCCGTTACCTCGAGTTATTGGAAAAACATAAAGGTGACCTGGCCGCACTGATCACCGAGGAGCACGGCAAGGTTCTGTCGGATGCAAACGGTGAAGTGATACGCGGCATGGAGGTCGTGGAGTACGCAACCGGCATTCCGCACGTCATGGCCGGTCACTTCACCGAAAACGTCGGTAGCGAAGTGGACAGTTGGGCGGTTCGCCAACCGCTTGGCGTCTGTGTCGGCATCACGCCTTTTAACTTTCCGGCGATGGTCCCGATGTGGATGTTCCCGGTGGCCATCGCTTGCGGAAACGCGTTTATTCTCAAGCCTTCCGAAAAGGTGCCTTCGGCGTCTTTGCTACTTGCCGATCTGCTTTATGAAGCCGGTCTGCCCAAGGGTGTCTTCAATGTGATCAACGGCGACCGGCCGACCGTGGAGCGGCTTCTTGAGCATCCTGACGTCAAGGCGGTGAGTTTCGTTGGCTCGACGCCTGTCGCGAAGGCGATCCAAATGGGCGGGATCGCCCACAGCAAGCGGGTCCAGGCTCTGGGTGGCGCCAAGAACCACGCGATCGTCATGCCCGATGCGGACCTTAACACGGCTGTTAACGGTCTGATGGGGGCGGCTTATGGCTCGGCCGGCGAACGCTGCATGGCCATCTCGGTCGCCGTTGCAGTCGGCGATATCGCCGAGCCGCTGGTCGAGAGAATTGCCGATGAGGCGCGCCGTCTCAAGGTTCGTCCCGGCACCGATCCCGAAGCGGAAATGGGCCCGCTGGTCACGGGTGACCACTATCAGAAGGTCACATCGTATATCGAGGCCGGCTTAAATGAAGGCGCCGAATTGGTGGTCGACGGGCGCGGTGTACAACATGAGAGCTACAAGGGTGGCTACTTCCTCGGGCCCTGCCTGTTCGACAATGTCACGCCCGACATGCGCATCTACAAAGAAGAGATCTTTGGTCCCGTCTTATCGGTACTGCGCACGGATAACCCGGAATATGCCCTGGAACTCGTCAACGCTCATGAGTTTGGCAATGGGGCTGCGATCTTCACCCGCGACGGCGAAGCCGGCCGGCAATTTGTCAGTCATGTTCAGGCGGGAATGGTCGGCGTCAATGTGCCCATCCCGGTTCCCGTTGCCTACCATAGCTTCGGCGGGTGGAAGGCCTCGCTGTTTGGCGACCATCACATGCACGGTCCGGAAGGTGTGCGTTTTTACACAAGGCTAAAGACGGTGACGTCGCGTTGGCCTCGTGATGAATCACGCAGTGCCAGCTACGCCATGCCTGTACAGAGCTGATTGCTTTCAAGCGGTCTGGAAACCAAGACCTGGCCGCTCTGGTACGAACAGGAAAATCAAGGATTGCCGACGTACGGACAAGACTTCGGGCGAGAAGAGCCAGGTGCAATCGCTTGTTTCTGGGCGGCCGGCTTCATCACTCGTCAGAATTTGTGTATTCCAACACACGCCACCACCAAGGCGTCGGACGTACTTCCGCCTCATCAATCTCTGCAATCAGGGCCCAAGGAACACCCCCGAAGTTGAATGGGGCCCAAACCGATAGAACTGGGACGCCGCGATAGTCGAGAATTATCCCGCTGCCAGCCTCGCCAAAAAGGCCTTGTTGAGCGGCCCTTGTCTCGACTTTGGTGCGAAGTAAGGTGGATTCTTGAATGAACCGGGACTGATTTCGCATCAGCTTGTCCGGGCCGACAGCATAGGTCTCTCCGGTTTTGCCAAGGCCATCAGCCTGCAGCAGAATGCGCTCCAAGGGTTCGCGGGGTAGTTGTATGACTACGTACCCCAAAATCTTGCCGGCTTGGTCAACTAACGCAGTTCCCGCAAAGGCAGCCGGAGCATCATCGCTGGGAGAATACTTTTCGAAATCTGTGAAAGCCGTTTCTCCGCTCCCCGAAGCTAGTCTCCGGATAAGCTCAGCAAGATTGCTATGGGAAAGGTCGCCCCTGTAGACGTTCTCAGCAAAGTCATCCTCTTTTGCATGGGTGTAGAGGATGTTCCCAGCAGCATCCAAAAGAAAGATGTCGTAGTAGCCAAAATGCCGAAGGAACTCACCCGCCCAGGGATCAAACGCTCGGTGTGCGAGCTGATAAGAGTTTATCTTTTCTACTGGCAATTCAATTGTGTCGACCGCCTGTTTCGCCGCCCCTTTCTGGTACGCGCGCTTTAGGATCACTGAAGCATCGTGACCAGATTTTCGCCAGCCAGACTGGAACTCTGCAAGGGCTCTCCTGACCCTTCCGTTATTGCTTAGAGCCGCGACTTCAGTGCGCAGCGACGCCAAAAGATCTTCGAGCGCGGTGGCTCGCAACTCATGAATCAGCCGTAGGCGAGTGAAGGCAGCATCGATATTGCCACGAGACTTGAAATGTTCGACAACAATGGAGCCCAGAAGCAGACAAAGAGCTGCGATACATATTAGAGAAACGCTCCAGCGAGCAACTTCGTACTTACGCATTGCCAATTACACTTTTCGAAAATTGTTTAGACTCTTCTAGAGCGATCGCGTTCGTTTGGACCCGCTCCCGGTCAAAACGGAAAAGCTCACTATCCAATTGCGTTCGACGCAGGAGAATTGCTTCTTCCGCGGCTTTATAAGCCTTGTCAAAAAGTGCCATGTCCGCCGTACTGACCTCACCGGCCTCTCCTGCCCCGACAACCCGCTCAACGAAAGTCAAAAGCTCCGATTGGCACTCCCGCAACGCGGGGTGGCTCTGCGCACGGCGGGCAGTATCAGCCAGCTGGAGTAGGCCGCGATTATACTGTGCCATGGTGCGCCGCCGCCTCCACGCGGAAAACTGAAGCGATGAGGAAAGGTAGAGAAGCGTTAAAGACACAACCAGTGCGCTGGCTGGCGCGTAACGTTGAATGAGCGAAGGTTCATCGCGATCCATGAACTGCTGCGTGCCGGGATGAATTGGGAACAGAGTTCCTACGGCTCGACGTGGCAGAGAAACGAAGCCAGTGAGTGGGTCGAGTTCGACCAGTTCGCGGCGATTTTCGAATAGAGTTGCAGTCAGCTTGTAGACTATTGCATCCGGGACATCCGATCGTGCCAAAAGTAAACGTTTCGAGGCTACCGTCACGGTATCGATTGCGGGCACCGGCGGATATCCCCGATAGGATCCAACGGCAATTGTCTCGGCAAGGAGTGCAGGCTTGCGCAGCTTTAAAGCGTCCGCCTGCTTGATGGGAATGATGGTCGCATCTTCCTGCTCTATTAGCTGGAGGATCGACGTATTACCGCTCCCTCTGACCCGGAAAACCGCGTCCACATCGCCATCAATGAACAACCAGTCGGCAGAGCTTTCAGTCCCCGTCATCAGCGTAATGTCATCGGGCGAAAGGCCATAATGTCGAGCCAAAAACAGAAAGTCTTCATATTCGCCGGTTTTCTCGAATGGCAGCGCAACGCGCTTTCCCTTGAGGTCGGCCATGGATTGTATGCCGCTCTCGGAGCGAACTACGAGCTGGAACATGTCGGAATACAGCTCACAAATCATCCGGGCTGTTCCATCGGTTATGAGGTCAGCCTGGACAGCAGCCATATTCACGCGATTGTCCGCCAGCAGCTTCATATTCTGCATTGAACCGCGCGTCTCAAATACTTCGATTGAAATATTGTCGTGGTGTCGATGCGCAACCTTTTGCAGCGCCTTCAACAAGCGGTAGGCCTCGCCTGTGCTGGGGCCGGCTGCTATCGTTACTTGATATTTATCCGGTGGTGCTGAAAGCCAGGAGCCAATGCCAACCAAGACTGTTATTACGACGACTACGCGCATTGTGCGGAAGAGCAAAGCTATACCTTCCCCAAACTTTTTTCTCGGAAATACAACGTGTTAGCGCATCCGCCGCTCAAGCAAGTGCGAACCGCCAAGTGGTCCTCGCCCCATTCTTGACGACCTTGCACATGCTCATCGTGCAAAATGTGTCTTTCTCCACGATAAACTGAGTTGTTCCACTACGAATTGAGGCTCGATAATGGGAAAAACGGGTGCAGCTTTTCTGGCGCTAGTTTCATTTGGGTTGTGCGTAGGCTATAAGCTTGTTTTCTTGAAATGAAACCTAATATTTCTTTGTTTAGGCGGGGAAAGAATATCAGTGTTGCATAGATTGACAGTTCAGCAGTCAGTCTTTCTCGGTTGTTTTTTGTTTGTTGCCAGCGCCTTTCCAACGATGGGTACCGAGACAACCCGTGGGGCTCGAATTTTAGAAGAGGTGCGCGGGCACCTCGAGCGTCCGCAGGGCCTGCCGCTTGATGTTCGGGCTCAAACGCAGGCACTAAAGCGTTACTACGAGTCCCCCAAGGCTCGGCTGCTTTGGTTCCAGGAGGGGCGCACAGACCAGCTCATCGAGGTCCTCAAGAAACTGCAGAGCGACGGACTGACCGGGACGGAGCGCTGGGTCAAAAGGCTGCGGTTCATCAAACAGTCGCTGCGGGCCCACGACACTCGGTTTGAGGCACTTGTCGAGGTCACGTTTAGCGCCGCGCTTTTGCAAATCGTTTCCGATCTCCGACTTGGCAAGTTCACACGTTACAAGAAGCTGCTGCATCCGCGGACTTTGTCGCGCCGGGTCGTTGAAAACCCGGCCCTTGACGCTGTGCGAGACGGTTTTTCGGTCAGCGAGGTCCTCGATGGCGTACAGCCCAGTGACATCGACTATCAGGCGATGAAGGCGCGTTTGAGCACGTTTGTGAAGATGCGCGAAAGGGGCGGCTGGCCGCTGGTGCGGGTGGGGCCCAAATTGAAAGTTGGAGATCGTGGAAACGATGTCCGAGACCTCAGGCAGAGGCTTGCGGCTTCCGGCGAGTTACCGTTGTCGCG
>JAUWFF010000328.1 GCA_030607105.1 Filomicrobium sp. | reverse complement strand
ATGGCCGCACCCTTGGAAAGCGCTCGAATTGCCGGCTTGGATAGAGCGCCGTAGCTCATGCCCGAGATGTTGATGATAGATTGGGGCTCGTAAGGGCTCGGGCAGCCCTCGCCGATCACCACATTGGGAGCGGGCGAGGCGTCCTCCTCGAGCGTCGGGAACGGGCAATTGACGAAGATCGCCGTGCCAACCGGGGTCAGATTCTGGGTTGAGCCGAACGCCACAGTGTTGTCCTTGCCTTGGGAGGAGCGGTAGACCCAGTCGCGCTGGGCGCGGTTAAAGGGCATTTCCTCGCGGTCCATGGCGAAGAAATACTGTCGAAAAAACTCTCCCAACGTCGAGAATATGTAGCGGAACCGGCCGATCACCTGATAGTTGCGTCGAATCGCGTCCTCGGTTTAGCTGTTGTCGATGAAGAACAGGACGACGAACGCCAAAACCAGAATGCCGAATGCGAAAACGAACAAAGATGCCAGGACACTTAGCCCTTTCATTGTGAACAGACTGATCCAATCCATCGACATTGAGGGTTCCTTCATGTTGATGAGGACGGTAAGGCGTGCGGCGCCCGCAGATACCCGAAAACGCCGCGTATGGGCAAATCACTTGGACCTGAGCCTCATTTGAAATCACCTCGCCGGTGCCTTGTGGACCCAAGACAAGGTCTGATTGCCGCGGCGTAAAGCCTGATATACTGGCTCCATGACAGCGACTCGCAAGAAACGCACGGCAAGGCCCGAAGCTCCGGAACTGCCGTTCGACGAAGATGTACCGTTCGAGCCTGATTCCGAGCCCGGGCCGGAGGAAGATATTCCCTTCGATCTGCCGGTGAACGAGGCGATTAGCGGGCAGACGCCGGTTGCGGCTTACGGTTGCGAAGGCGCGCCTTTTCCTTTTGATGACTCCGAGCCGGCCAAAGGTCCATCAGGGGAAGGGCAGTCTGCGGACGAATGGCCTTGTGGTGACGAGCAGCTGCCGCCCGTCCCGCCGCCGTCAACCGAATCGATTTCGCAACGGGCTCTGCGCGCCAGTACGGGGTCTGCGGTTGCACCTGTGACGACCTACCTTGATAACCTCAATCCCGAGCAACGGCTTGCCGTTGAAACGCTGGAAGGCCCGGTTCTTGTGCTGGCGGGAGCGGGGACCGGCAAAACGCGTGTGCTGACCACCCGCATTGCTCACATTCTTGCATCGGGTCGCGCCTACCCCTCGCAGATTCTCGCAGTCACATTCACCAATAAGGCGGCGCGCGAGATGAAGGAGCGTATCGAGGGCTACGTCGGCGACAATATTGAAGGTATGCCGTGGCTTGGCACGTTCCATTCCATCGGCGTCAAGATTCTACGCCGGCATGCCGAACTCGTCGGGCTGAAGCATGGGTTCACGATCCTTGATGTCGATGATCAGATCCGATTGATGAAACAGGTCATCGAGGCGGAGGGTCTTGACAAGGACCGCTGGCCGGCACGTCAGCTGGCTGCTCTCATTGATAGCTGGAAGAACCGGGGCCTGACGCCCGACAAGGTTCCCCAAAACGAAGCGTATGGTTTCGCGGCGGGTAAAGGCCGGGACCTGTACGCTGCTTACCAGCGGCGGCTGAAAGAACTCAACGCGTGCGACTTCGGCGACCTGCTGTTGGAGAGTTTGCGTCTCTTCCTGGAAAACCCGGATGTGCTGGAACAATACCACCGACGGTTCCGTTACATTCTCGTTGACGAGTATCAAGATACCAACGTCGCCCAATACCTGTGGCTTCGACTGCTCTCGCAAAGTTCTGATGATGTCGGTCCAACCAACATCTGTTGTGTCGGTGACGATGACCAATCGATATACGGCTGGCGCGGTGCGGAAGTCGACAACATCCTGCGGTTCGAAAAGGATTTTCCCGGCGCCACGGTTGTCCGGCTTGAACGCAACTACCGTTCTACGGGCCATATTCTTGCGGCGGCCTCGAACCTCATCGCATCGAACGATGGCAGGCTCGGCAAGACCCTGTTCACCGATGACGATCTGGGGGACCGCGTCACCGTTGTCGGGCTCTGGGATGACGAAGAGGAAGCCCGCACTGTTGCCGATGATATCGAGGTTGCGAGGCGGAACGGGGATCGCCTTAACGAGATCGCTATCCTGGTCCGCGCGTCGTTTCAAATGCGTGTTCTCGAAGATCGCTTCATCACCCTGGGGCTGCCGTACCGGGTTGTCGGCGGTCCGCGATTTTATGAGCGCGCGGAGATCAAGGATGCCATTGCCTATCTGGAACTGACGCTCAATCCGGATCACGACCTCAAGTTCGAGCGCATCGTCAATGTCCCGAAGCGCGGGATTGGTGACACGTCGGTGAAGCGAATTCGCGATCTCGCCCGCTCGCGCGAAGTTTCGATGTATACGGCCGCCCGTATAATCGTTGAAACCGAAGAGATTACGGGCAAGGCACGCCGGTCGCTGTCCAACCTTCTCGCGCACTTCGACCGTTGGCGTCAGCAGTTGCCGCAGATGCCACACACCGAGCTTGCCGAACTCATCCTGGATGAATCAGGCTACACCGCCATGTGGCAGAACGACAAGAGCCCCCAAGCGCAATCCAGGCTGGAAAACCTCAAGGAACTCGTACGCTTCATGCATGAATTTGAGAGCATGGCCGGCTTCCTGGAGCACGTCTCGCTGGTTATGGATGCCGACCAGGCAAATGATGGCGATCGCGTCTCGATCATGACTCTGCACGCCGCCAAGGGGCTTGAGTTCGATACCGTGTTCTTGACGGGCTGGGAGGAAGGCTTGTTCCCGAGCCAACGCACTCTTGATGAAAGCGGCAAGGCCGGGCTCGAGGAAGAACGCCGGCTCGCCTATGTCGGTCTGACGCGCGCCAAGAGGAATGCCCGCGTGTCGTTCACTCAGAATCGGCGCAACCGTGGTCTCTATCAATCCGCGGTGCCATCGAGATTTGTCGACGAACTTCCCGAGGCGCATGTTGAGGTGAAGGAAGCCTCCAGCCCATTTGGTGGCGGGTACAAGAACTTCGCCAACACGAGCCGTTTCGGCAATCCATACGGACAAAGCAGGTTCGACCGGGAGTCGGCGGAGACCGAATGGCGGGAGCGCTCACACTACGAGACGCCCGGCTGGAAACGTGCTCAACGCTGGCAGGAACAGAC
>JAUWFF010000339.1 GCA_030607105.1 Filomicrobium sp. | reverse complement strand
CGGCGAAGGCGCAATCGGAGACGTTCCTCAACCACGAGAAGTCTCGCCATTTCCTCGTCGTCGGCGCATCCGGCGCTAATCCCTAGTGCGCACCTTGAAAACTGCCCGAAGAGCAGCTTAAACCCGAGGTTATCATGTCACAACAAGATGCCGCGGTGCTTGCCTTTGAAAGCAAGCCTTCCAGGGCACCTCTCAATCCCCGGGTTGTCATCGCCGCTGGCGCGCTGCTGATCGTCGGCGCAGTGCTCCTTGCGCTGGGCGTTTCCACGCAGAAATCTCTTCTATTCTTGATCGGTGCCGGTCTGGGTTTCGCTCTGCTGCATGGCGCCTTCGGTTTCACGTCCGGTTGGCGGACGGTTGTCACACAAGGCGATGGCCGCGGTCTCAAGGCACAGCTACTGGTGATCGCGGCAACCATGCTGTTCTTCGTGCCAATCATCGCCGGAATGCTCCCTGGCGACCGGCACTATGGCGGGTTAATCGCACCGGTGAGCTGGACGGTCGTCATTGGCGCTTTCATGTTCGGGCTGGGTATGCAGCTGGGCAATGGCTGTGGTTCGGGCACGCTGTTCACCTTGGGCGGTGGCTCGAAGCGCATGCTATTCACCTTGCCGGGCTTTATTTTCGGATCGCTGCTCGCTTCCTTGCAGCTCTCGTGGTGGCAACTCCCCAGTATCGGCACGGTGAACTTCGCCCAGGTGTTTGGAGTCGCGGGCGCTTTAGTGGTGGGCCTTACCGGCCTCGGTCTGATCTGGGCCCTCGTCGAGATTTGGGAACGCCAGTATCGTAAGGAGAAGGGACCCGTCACAGTGCCCCCCCGCAAGCGACAAAGCCTGTGGCAGGGACCGTGGAGCTTACTGTGGGCCGGACTTGCGCTTGTCGTCCTCAATGTTGCGACGCTATTGGTGGGCGGCTTTCCCTGGGCCGTGACGTATGGCTTCGCACTCTGGGGAGCAGCCATTGCGGCCACCGCCGGTTTCGATGTCAGCGCCTATCCCTACTGGAGTTGGGCCAAGACCCCGGAGACCCTCTACAGCGCGCTTTTAACAAACCAGCAGTCCGTCATGAACATTGGCCTGATCTTAGGAGCCATGCTAGCCGCCGGTTTGGCCGGTAAGTTTGGTAAAGGCCCCTGGCCAACACTCATTGGCGTTGTTGGCGCGGTTCTCGGCGGACTTCTGATGGGCTACGGTGCCCGCCTCTCGTTTGGCTGCAACATCGGAGCTTTTCTTGGCGGCATTGCCTCGGGCTCACTGCATGGCTGGGTCTGGTTTGGCGCGGCGTTCGTAGGTTCCCTCATCGGCATTCGCCTACGACCCACATTCGGGCTCGGCGGCTAACCTGGGTGTCTTGGAAAAAGATATGGGAATGAGTGACGGCGTTACGCCGATCATTGAAGGCGCTGGCAACCTGATGCAGCAGTACGACGTGCTATTTTGCGACGTATGGGGCGTCGTCCACGACGGTCATTTGGCGCTGCGTCCAGCCTCAGACGCCTTGCTCCGCTTCCGCCGGACCGGCGGCACTGTAATTCTAGTATCGAATGCACCCGTTCCCAATCACCAGGTCGCCCGCATGCTGGATGAGCGCCAACTGCCTCGTGAAGCCTGGGACGCGATCATATCCTCCGGTGACATCGCCCTGCGTCATATCGAGCAAAGTAACCTTCGGAGTTTGTTTCCGATCGGACCCCAGGACCGCGACGCGGCGCTGTTTGAAAAAGCAGGCTCGCTCACCCACAAATTGGAAACTGCCGACGCCATTTTGTGCTCCGGCCTCAACGACGATGTCCGCGAAGCCGCTGAGGACTACCGGAACCTATTGCAACGGGCTAGGGACCAGAACCTGCCTTTTGTCTGCGCCAATCCCGATCTCGTGGTTGACGTCGGCGGCCAACTCTATCTGTGCGCCGGCGCCCTCGGTGATCTCTACCAGGAGATCGGTGGCGACGTTTTTTGGGCCGGCAAGCCATACGAGAACGCCTACATGGCCGCGCTAACGGAAGCCGAACGCCTGCGCGGCGAAAGGATCGACCGCTCACAACTGCTGGTTATCGGTGACTCTGTTCGCACCGACTTGACGGGTGCAAAGGCATTTGGCGTCGATGCCCTCTTCATCGCCAATGGAATTCATCGTGAAGAGGCCGTTGTCAACGGCGCGATCTGTCGAATCCGGCTTGCCGGTATTCTCAACTGCGACGCGCCACCGGCCGTTGCGGCCATGCCTTACTTGGCCTGGTAGATACGAGGCAGCCTAGGGCTTCTCTGGCTGCACTTCGCCGACAGGCGGCGCGGCAGGCGGCACAGCCATGAATTTTCGAAAGACCATGTCGGGCGCGGACGTATTGTGGCGGGAAGGATAAAGCCGCCCCGTCCACACTTCCTTTGCCGAAGCAGCCCCCTCGAAATTCATGATCAACCCTTCACGCCAGCCTCGCGCACCTGTTTCCAAAACGGAGACCTCCGCAACATCATTATTGAACCGCGTTACATACATGGATCGCAACGCCGCAAACGACGGTCCGACGATCGGTTCTGAAAACACGACATCAAGCACTTGCGTCTCTCGGTCGAGCCGCGCGATCTTAAGTCTGGCCTCTCCGCCCCCGGCAAATTTTAAGGTGAACTCCCGGGCTTTGGGATCGAATGCGATCTTAGCGAGATTTACGACCGGCCGGCCGGAGTCCTCAACCGGCCCAATCAGGAATGACGAACCATAGGCACTCCAACCCAGATGCTTCGGCGGCAACGGTCTCACACGCCAGTAGCCGTCGGTTGGATAGACAACAAGCACTTCCTCCGCGCGCTCGTCGTGGCGAACCCAAATCTGCACAACATGGAGACTGTCGTCGCTCTTATCCCTGACGCGAAAAGGCACTTTGCGGTCACGCCAGAAATTGGCGAATGAGTAGCCGACGACCCACAGGTTGACGTCTTCATACAAGGTTACTTTACGCGGCGGCGGTTGCGCCTTGGCCTCTTCAGCGAATTCGCAGGCCGTCCAATCAGGCGCGAAGGAGTCCTTTTGCAGCGTATTGATGTAATTCGGGTGCGCCGCTTCAATGCGGAAACGCTTGATCTTGGAGTACGT
>JAUWFF010000159.1 GCA_030607105.1 Filomicrobium sp. | reverse complement strand
GATGGAACAGTTCCTCCCCGCATGCCTGGCAGATGTCATTTACCTTTAGGTATCTTGAATAAAGCTCCCCCTCTCCGCAGGCCGGGCAACGCTGTGCGGCGCCGCGTAAGATGGCCTGTTTCAGAGAGCGCTCATGCCCGTTTTGCGGTTGGATGTTCGTAATCTTGATTGTCATAGATCGCTTTTCCCAGCCTCCGAGGCTTTACGTCAAGGACTTTGGTGGTGCATGGTTCAACAAACAGGTTCTACACCGGCCGGCGGCCGCCTTGCCGGTGTCCACGCTGCCGCCGCCCACGGCTGCGCGGAGACTTGTAGCCTTTGAGTAGTTGACCGGCCGGCTTCTTGGGATCAGACAATACTTCAAACCGAAGCGCACCGGCCGCCGGGATAGCTTCGACCAGCCGAACCTCGACGGCATCGCCAAGGCTGTAGGCGAGCCCAGACCGCTGCCCAACCATCGCGTGCGCTTCTTCCACATAGTAATAGTATTCATCTTCAAGGCTCGCCGCCGGAACGAACCCATCCGCACCAGTTTCGCTGAGCCTCACGAAAAGACCCGATCCCATCACCCCCGAAATCCGTCCTTCGAACCTGGCACCGACTTTCTCGGCAAGATGCGCCGCGATCAGCCGGTCATTTGTCTCTCTTTCCGCTGCCATAGCTCTCCGTTCGGCTTCCGAGATTTGCTCACAAATGGCCGACAATTGCGGCACCTCCTCAGACGTGATTCCATCGTCACCGAGCTTGTAGGACGCAATCAAAGACCGATGCACGATGAGGTCGGCATAACGGCGGATTGGAGACGTAAAATGCGCGTAGCGCCTTAAGTTGAGCCCGAAGTGACCGGCGTTATCCGGGTCGTAGAGGGCCTGGCTCTGCGAGCGCAGTACGACCTCATTGACGAGGTCGGGCACAGGCAGGTTCTTGGCTTTTTCCAGGATGCCGTTGAACGCACTTGGCCGCAGTTGATTTTGCGGTGGTAGTGCCAAATCAAGTGTGCCTAGAAACTCTCGAAGCGCCTTAAGCTTTTCCTTCGAGGGCGGTTCGTGGACGCGATATACGACGGGCCCGCTCTTGGCTTCAAGGGCCTCGGCGGCGGCGACATTCGCCTGGATCATGAACTCTTCGATCAACTTGTGCGCTGTGAGCCGCTCGGGAATTATGACACGGGTGACCTTGCCATCTTCATCGAGCTGGATCTTGCGTTCCGGCAGGTTGAGTTCCAGCGGACCGCGACGATCGCGGGCAGCGGCGAGCTTCGCGTAGGCGGCCCACAGCGGTTTCAGTACCGGCTCAAGAAGCGGGCCAGCCTTGTCCGAGGGCTTGCCGTCAATCGCCGCCTGCGCTTCCGCATAAGCGAGTTTGGCGTGCGATCGCATAATCGCTCGCATGAAGGAATGCTTGATCTTTTCCCCGCGCTGATCGAACACCATGCGCACCGCCAGACAGGCGCGCAGTTCCCCTTCGCGCAACGAGCAAAGATCGTTGGAGATCTTTTCGGGCAGCATCGGCACGACCCGGTCTGGAAAATAGACCGAGTTGCCACGCCGGCGAGCCTCCCGGTCGAGGCGCGAGGAGGGTCTGACGTAGTGGGCGACATCCGCGATCGCAACATAAACAATGACGCCGCCCTCGTTCGTCTCATCGGTGTCAGGCTCCGCGTAGACGGCGTCGTCATGGTCACGCGCATCCAGCGGATCGATGGTGATGAGCGGGATATGCGTCAAGTCGGTGCGGCCGCCGGGGCGAGGAGCCTCTAGGCCTTCCGCTTCATCAAGCACGCTTTCCGGAAAATCACTAGGCAAGCCGTGCGCGTGCACGGCGATCAAGCTGATCTGGCGCTGGTCGTCTGGATTGCCAAGGCTTTCAAGTACTTGCGCCTGTGGTGTCGAAAAGCGGCCCTTGCGCGCCAGATCGAAGCGGACGAGGTCGCCGTCCTTGGCTTCCCCGATATCGCTCTTTTGTACTGGCCACGATCGCAACGATCTGCGATCGACTGGCTCGATCGTGCCGCCGCTGCGGGTGCTGGCCCGGAAGATGCCAATGAGCCGCCGCTTTTCGCGTGGCAGTTTCCGGATGGGCACCGCTTCAAATCGATAACCCTCGACGTCGGGGCCCTCCAGCCCGTTGATATGACACAGCACCCGGTCGCCGATGCCCAGACTCGCCGATGTGCGCTGGGCTTCGGGTACGTGCGTCAGCACTAGCACGCCGGGACGCTCGCCATCCTTGTCATTCCACAGCGAAGGCCGCGCGATGAGATCGCCGCTATCGTCCTGCCCCGTCACCTCCAGAACACCGACGGGCGGCAGACCGCCCTTTTTGCGGATTTCCTTACGGTTGCCGGCGAGCAGACCCTCCTCGGCCATCTCACTCAGCAGCCGCCTCATGCCAGAGCGGACGCTGCCCTTGATGCCGAAGGCCTTGGAGATTTCACGCTTGCCGACCTTGCTGCCGGCGCCGGCGACAAACTTGAGGATGTCCTCGCGCGACGGTAGGCCATCTTCATCACGCGCGCCGCTGTCGTATAGGGCGGTTGCCTCTCTGGGCTGACCGCGCTTCTTGTGCGCAGCCTTTTTCTTTGGTTTACGCCCCACGACAATGAACTCTCATTAGGGTCGGCGTTATGACGCCTCTCCGCTATCTGCAGCCCGAGCTTTGGACTTAGTTTTCGTCGGGGCTTTTCTTGCAGCCTTTTTTGCGGGTTTCTTAGCTGCTTTCGTCGCTGCCTTCTTCGCAGGTTTTTTAGTCGCCTTTTCGGCCAGCAGTTTGACCGCCAGATCCACCGTCACCGCCTCAGGTTCTTGTCCCTTCGGCAGTGTTGCGTTGACTTTGTTGTGACTGACGTAGGGACCATAGCGCCCCTCAAGAACCTCGATCTTGCCACCTTCTACTGGATGCTCTCCCAGATCCTTCAGCACTTTGGCCTTGGGACGCTGGAACCGGCCTTTGCCGCCCTTGGCCTTTTCCGCAAGCAAGGCGACGGCGCGGTTGATGCCGACGCTGAAAACTTCCTCCATGCTTTCTAGATTGGCGTACATTCCGTCATGCAGAATAAATGGGCCGTAACGCCCAAGGCCGGCCGAAATCGTTTTGCCTGTCTCAGGATGCAAGCCGACTTCCCGTGGCAACGATAGCAGATTAAGGGCTTGTTCGAGGTCGACCTGGTCGGCATCGATGCCCTTTGGAATGGACGAGCGCTTTGGCTTTTCACCCTCGTCATAGTCGTCGGGGGAGCCAAGCTGAAGGTAAGGCCCGAAGCGGCCGACGTGGAGTTTGACCGGCAGGTCGCTGTCAGGGTCAAAGCCCAGTTGCTTTCCATCAAGAGCGGCAGCATCCGCATCCTGCGATGATTGCGACAGCTGGCGCGTGTAGCGGCAATCCGGATATCGGCTGCAACCGATGAACGCGCCAAATTTGCCGGAAATCTTGAGGCTGAGCTGGCCTTCCGAGCAAGCCGGACAGGCGCGAGGATCTGAACCATCTTCCTTTGCAGGGAAGACGTGCGGTCCAAGCAGCTCGTTGAGCGCGTCGAGGACCTCCGAAACGCGGAGTTCCTTGATCCCATCGACCGCCTTGGTGAAGTCGTCCCAGAAGTCTCGCAAGACATCCTTCCATTGCATCTTGTCGTCGGAGATAAGGTCGAGCTTCTCTTCAAGGTCGGCGGTGAAGTCGTACTCGACGTAACGTTGGAAGAAGGCTTCCAGGAACGACGTCACGAGCCGGCCCTTGTCCTGCGGAATGAGCCGCTTTTTTTCGATTTCGACGTAATCACGTTCCTGAAGCGTCGCCAGCGTTGTTGCGTAGGTCGACGGCCGCCCGATGCCAAGCTCCTCCATCCGTTTGATGAGGCTTGATTCAGTGTAGCGCGGCGGCGGCTGTGTGAAATGCTGATTGGCAAGGATCTCGCGATCAGTGAGCTTCTGCCCCTGCTCTAGCGGTGGAAGCCGGCGGTCGCTTTGATCATCTTCTCCCGGATCGGCGGTACCCTTCTGGACTTTGAGCCTCTCATCGCGGCCTTCTTCGTACAGCTTCTGGTAGCCATCGAAATGAATGACAGTACCTGTGGCACGCAGGTTATAGGTCTTTCCATCGCGCCCTTTCACATCGATATGCGCGGTGGTTTGCTCCAGCTCCGCCGACGCCATCTGACTTGCGACCGCCCGCTTCCAGATCAGCTCATAAAGCCTGACCTGGTCCGTATCGAGATACTTAGCGACGGCTTCCGGCTTGCGAACGACATCTGTCGGCCGGATTGCCTCGTGCGCTTCCTGTGCGTTCTTAGCTTTTGTTTTGTATTCGCGGATGAAGGGTGCCACGTAGCGCTTCCCAAAGTCGCTTGCGACTTCATTTCGGATCGCCGTGATCGCCTCCGGCACGATCTGCACGCCGTCGGTCCGCATGTATGTGATCAGTCCGGCCGGTGCACCTTCGCCGACATCAATGCCTTCGTAGAGTCGTTGTGCGATCTGCATTGTTTGCTTGGCCGAGAAGCCGAGCTTGCGCGAGGCATCCATCTGCAAGGTCGATGTTGAAAACGGCGCGTAGGGGTTCCGCTTGACCGCTTTCTTCTCGACCGCGGTGACCGAATAGTCGCCCCTCTCAATCGCTTCTTTGATCGCGAAAGCTTCGGCTTTCGTCTTTATGTCGAGCTTCTTGAGGCTCTTCCTGTCTATGCCGGTGAGACGTGCACGCACCTCAGCGGAACCCGTAGTCTCCAACGCCGCCTCGATCGACC
>JAUWFF010000199.1 GCA_030607105.1 Filomicrobium sp. | reverse complement strand
CGCGACCATGGCACGCCCGGTTCCCATCTGCGCCGACGAAAGCGTCCACACCACTGCTGACTTGGAGGCCCTGTCAACCTGCTACGATGCCGTCAACATCAAACTCGACAAGGCCGGCGGCCTCTCCGAAGCGCTGGCCATGAAGAGACGCGCCCACCAACTTGGATACAAGACGATGATCGGTTCCATGGTCGCGACATCCCTTGCCGTCGCACCTGCAATGCTGCTGACTCCCGGCGCCGACTGGGTTGACCTCGACGGACCATTGCTGCTCGCACGCGATCGCGAAGAAGGCCTCAGCTTCAAGGACGGTTGGGTCTCACCCTGCGAACCTGAATTTTGGGGCTGAAACCGGCACTCAAAAACGCGTTTCCACGCCGTCCCGAAGATCCACCAAAAGCCCCCCATCCCAGTTCCTCAAGACGCCCAGCGCGGCCACTAGACCAGCACCCGCGATCCCTGCCATCAATAGGAACGTATTTCCGGCGATCCATTCATAAACAACGCCCGACAAAAGCGTGGCGCCCCCCATTGCAACTCCCATGGCAATCGTCGCGTACAAAGCTTGGGCCGTTCCCGAAAGCTTGGTGTCGACCGCCTCCGATATGAACAGGATCGCAGCCAGATGGGTCGCGCCGAACGTCAGTGCATGCAGCAGCTGCAACAATACCAACACGCCTACACCGGGATCAAACGCCACTATCGTCCAGCGCACCACCGAAGCCGCGGCACCAACAACCATCAACGCTGCCGCAGAAAACTGGCGTAACACTGCCCCCGACCAAGCAAACAGACCAATCTCGGCAATCACACCCAGCGCCCATAAAGCCCCAATCATTTCCGCCGACAAGCCCTGCCGCGACCAATGGATGGCACTAAACGCGTAATAGGTTGCATGAGCCGCCTGAGTCGAGCCGCAAGCGATGAGAAATAGTAGGAAGACAGGCGACAGCACGAGACCGCGAATGGTAGCCACGCTCATCGACGAAGCGCTATCTTCACCATGTAACGGCACCACATGGTCCTCGGGCAGGTACAGTGCCATCATCGCCGTGATGAGACAGCCCCCCAGAACAAGCCAAACAACCGCGCCAGCGCCAAGCCAACCGATGAAAACCGAAGCCACGGAGCTAGCCAGAACGAAGGTCAGCGACCCCCACAACCGCATGCGCCCATAATCGCACCCATGACCACGCACGCCGCGAACCGCGATGACCTCGGTCAGTGGCATGATCGTGGTCATCGCAAGCGAAAGACCCACAGTCGCCAATAGAATCGCGAAGAAACCGCTGAGCTGAGCCAGTAGCGCGGCCATTGCGATCGACCAGACGGCCAGCAGCACGATCGAACGAGCATACTGACCACTCCGGTCGGACATGAATGCAACGCTGGGTGAAACGCCCACCCGAAGGAAGAAAGGTACCGCGACAACAATCGAAATCTCGGCGGCCGACAGCCCACGCCATTCCAGCCACAGCGGCAGGAATGGCAGATGCACACCATCGATCAGGAAAAGCGCGCCGAAGAACGCGCCGACACGCGCGCAGTAACCAAATTGCATATAGCCAACGAGATACGAAACAACCGCGATGATCCAATCACGGTTTCAAACGGCGCGCGATACCCGGCCTACTCGAAACCATAACGGTCTAGGGTAGCGAGAGGTGGCTACAAACACCGCTCAGCACTTCTTGAGCCCGATCGAGATCCGCGAAACATCAAGCCCCTGTGGCGAGATGTTGATCGACTGTTTGCAGCGCGACGAACTCACGATCATCCTCGCCGAAAAAGTCTCACCCTTCACCGCCAGCCGGAACCCGTCGCCCGTCATCCGGCCTTGCACGTTGCCCTTGGCCGAATGGGTCCGCTCTTCCCACTCACCGGTGAGCGCGGTTCCCTTGATGCTGTAACTCGCCTTTGCATCGATCTTATAACTGGCGCTGGCGCAGCGAAGGTTCTGATTAATCAGCGACCCAGCATTCTTCACGAAGTAGGTGGCCACGCATTTCACCTGTTCCGTCGCACCGTTGGAAAGCTTCACAGACCCCCAACCTGACCATCGCCCCGCGAGGTTCTTGACATTCGCCGCAGCCAACGGCTGGACCATCAAAGCAAGCATTAGGGTTGTGGCCGTAGTAGCCACCAAGCAGCCCAAATACCATTTCCGGAATTGATTAACCATTGTTTGCCCCTCAAAGTACCCATGGGCGGGTGAACTGAAATAGCAAAACACGAACTTTTGCGCCATCGCCTTCGCGGGATGACCGATCTTCACCGATTTCTATCGCCGTCCGGTCGCAAACGCGGGTCGATTGCAGCAAGATGATCCAACGGCGAGCGGCCGTGTCCCACACGCCGTCCGATGGCTCCCGCAATAGCAACGCCCACAAACGATTTTGCAAGACCGATGGAACCTTCGAGATCGTGGCCAATTGCTAGATTTGCCGCGACTGCTGCCGAAAGGCTACACCCCGAACCGTGTGTACCCAGAGTACTTAATCGAGGAGCAGAAAAAACCTCAGTGCCCGTTGGCGAAACCAGGACGTCCGCCGCCTCCGCGTCATCCCAACCGCAGTGCCCCCCCTTCAAGAGAACAGCCTGCGGCCCCAAATCCAGCAGCCTTCGGCCCTGTTCCTCCATTTCGTGGCGCGACGCGGCGATCGGTTGCCCGCTGAGAACTGCCGCCTCTTCCAGATTGGGCGTGACAAGACTGGCGAGCGGTATCAACTGCTCGCGCATGACCGACAGTGCGGCTGCCTCAAGTAGCCGATCCCCGCTTGTTGCCACCATCACCGGATCAACCACCAGCGGACCTCGAGCCTTGTCGGCGAGTACGCAAGTAACCGCCGCTATGCATTCCGCGGTTGTAAGCATACCGGTCTTGATGGCCTTGACGTCCAGATCCTCCAGCACGGATTCCAATTGAAGAGCGACGAACTCGGAGGGCACCGCATGCACACCGCGAACACCTTGCGTGTTCTGCGCCGTCAACGCAGTGACGACACTCGCCCCATAGACACCGTGCACGGTGAACGTCTTCAAATCAGCTTGGATGCCCGCCCCGCCGGAACTATCCGATCCGGCAATCGTCAAAGTCACGTGTGGTGATGTGGATTCTGAAGGCGACGACTGCGTCAATTCTCCAGGCTCTTTCGCATAATGTCTTGCTGCAGATGCTCGGGCGTCACCCATGCTTCGACCTGCCCCAATGCGGGGAACGTCTCAATCATCCACTGTCCCAGCCAGTTCATGGAGCCGGTCAGGAACATCACCCCGGTAATGACCAGCAGGACGCCCATCAATTTCTCCATTGTCCCCAAATGCCGCTTGAAGCGGTTCATGAACGACAGGAACGGACGGATCGCGACAGCCGCGAGGACAAACGGAACGCCAAGGCCCAAGGAGTAAGCCAACAATAAGGATGCGCCCGCGCTCATGCTGTTTTCTTGCGCTGCGACCGCTAGAACCGCCGCAAGCACCGGACCTACGCACGGCGTCCAGCCGAAAGCGAACGCCAAACCGATGATGTAGGCTCCAATCAAGCTCGCACCCTCAAACTGTGTTTGATAGCGGGCTTCCGTGTAAAGCAGGGGGATCTGTAGAAGCCCAAGAAAATGCAAGCCGAAAAGAATAATTACAATCCCGGCGGCCATCGCCAGCTCGGTACGGTACTCCTGGATGAGCTGTCCGAATACGGAAGCGCTTGCGCCAAACCCGACAAAAACCGTCGTAAATCCGAGCACGAACAGTACGGAGGCCAGCACGACACGGCCCCAGACCCGCGAATCAACACCTTCTTCATCCGTCATTTGGTCCAGAGTTGTGCCGCCAAGATATCCAAGATACGGCGGTACAAGCGGCAATACGCAGGGCGAAAGAAAGCTCGCAAGGCCCGCCAATGCGACCCCGAAGTAAATGTAGGCATCGGCCATCATGATCGTTAACAAACCCGTTTGTGCTGTTGAGAGACAACCGCCAAATCGCGCACCAGACGCCTCTAACGCGATGGTTTTAATTCGCATATTCGCAGATGACCCGACAGTAACAACTTTGGCACCTCCGCAACCCCGTGTCATTCCATGGAAAACCGGCTCAGCCTCTGGTGAAGATCCGTTTCCTGGAAACCAGCGTTTAACTGGCAAACAGCAGGGGATAGCAATATGGTGACCACAGCAACGAGTAT
>JAUWFF010000370.1 GCA_030607105.1 Filomicrobium sp. | reverse complement strand
CCTTTCACCGCACAACTCGATGGTCGGCTATTTGCTGGAGCAGGGCTTGGACGTTTTTGTCATTTCCTGGAGAAATCCCGGGCCGGAACATCGCGACCTGGGTTTTGATGATTATCGCAAACTTGGGCCCATGAAGGCCCTCGACATTATTTGCGAGGTTACCGGGGAGCAGAAGGTCCACACCGCCGGGTACTGCCTTGGCGGCACTTTGCTGGCGATTTTGGCCAGCGCGATGGCGCGTGACGGTGACGACCGGCTGAAATCCGTCACCTTGCTTGCCGCGCAGACCGATTTTTCCTCGCCTGGCGAACTTGGGTTGTTCATTGACGACAGCCAGCTTGCCTTCCTGGATGACATGATGTGGGAACAGGGCTTCCTTGACGCGAGTCAGATGGCGGGGGCCTTCCAATTACTGCGCTCGAATGACCTCATCTGGTCGCGCATGACCCGTGAATATCTGCTCGGCCAGCGAGAGAACAACAACGATTTGATGTCTTGGAACGCGGATGCCACGCGCATGCCCTATCGCATGCATTCGGAGTACCTGCGCTCTTTGTTTTTGAATAATGACCTGGCGGAAAGCCGATTCAAGGTCGGCGGGCGCGCCGTGTCGATCGGTGATATTCGGGTGCCGATGTTTGTTGTCTCGACCGACCGGGATCATGTGTCACCGTGGAGGTCGGTCCATCGAATTCATTTGTTGGCGGACGTTCCGGTTACGTTTGTCCTGGCCACCGGTGGGCACAATGGTGGCATAGTGTCCGAACCTGGTCATCCGCACCGTTCCTACCGAATTGCCACGCGGCAGTCGGAAGAAAATTATATCGAGGCGGACGGTTGGGCGGCGACGGCCCGACGCCATGAAGGTTCGTGGTGGCCCTCGTGGTCGGAATGGCTCACGGGGCATTCTGATGGTCGTATGCGAAATACCGGAGAAGCGGCAACGAATGGTGCGCGCGCGCCGTTGCCCGAGCCGCTTTGCGATGCTCCAGGGACATATGTTCTAGAGATATGAGGTTCCAAGATTGAATGCTGACGCTGATCAGTATTTTGGACCTATTTCCTCGCTTCCATGAGAAAAATTGCACGTTCGCCAAAGTCGCAGTCTCTTGCCGCATCAGCTGCAACCCTTTAGCATCCGGTCAAAACGACGACCGGAGGCGCCTGAAGATGGCCCGCGATCCAATTCGGCTTGGGCAGAACAGCTGTAATACGTGTGCGGTTAGACATCGTGCTATCTGCGGAGCGCTTAGCGATGACGAGCTGGCGGGCCTTAGTCGAATCGGCAGGCAGCGGAAATTCAGGGCAGGTGACATAATTCTCGCTGACGAGGAGCCGACCACGTTCTTTGCCAACGTGGTTTCTGGTGTAATCAAGCTGGAGAAGACGTCGGCGGATGGCCGCCAACAGATTGTCGGCTTAGTGTTTGCACCGGACTTTCTTGGCCGTGCCTATTCTCGTTTCAATCCTTACTTTGCGCAGGCGGCGACCGACGCCGAAGTTTGTACTTTTCCGCATGCTGGTTTCGAGCGGTTGTTGCGTAGCCATCCCGGTCTCGAGCACCGGCTGTTCGAAAACACGCTCAACGAACTCGATTCAGCCCGGGAGTGGATGTTCGTTCTTGGCCGGAAAAGTGCTCAGGAGAAGGTTGCAAGCTTTTTGCACCTAATTGCTAAGCGCCAGCCGATGATTGGATGTGCGACGATTGACGCTAGTATGCACGCGGCTCGGTTTGAATTGCCGCTGACGCGGGCTGATATCGCGGATTTTCTGGGGCTCACCATTGAGACAGTCAGCCGACAACTGTCCAATCTGAAGCGCCAGGGCACTATACAGCTAGTTAGCGGTCGTGAAGTCGTTGTTCCCGATCTTCGCAAGCTTGAATCAAAAGCACAGGGCGATGACGAAGCTGTTGCCTGATTATCGCCGTCGCGCACGTTTTTGGAGTGTAGGGATTGATTGGGACGGTTCATTTCTCATTCGGCACGAGTGGGTAACCCGGTCCACCCGGGTCCCGATTGCCATTGGCCGCCGAGACCGTCTCCAGAATCTGGAGGCCGTCGCCGGTAAGCGTACGAGCCGCGACGGCTTCGCGGAGTTGGGTTATATCCGCCTCGGCGGTCAGCGTCCGCCGCGCGAGCGGGATCACCGTAGCGTTTTCCCACCTTATGTGCCGGCGCAGCGAAACGAAGAAGCCGCGCAACATGTAACCCAGCATTTCCGCATTCTTGGGTGCCTTGGCCTCGGCGATCTGTTCGAGTTCGTCGGCGATCTCATAGGCGAAAGCCTCATCGCTGCCGTGCTCGTGCTCGAGCTGCAACAGGATTTTTTGACATGACTGATCGCCTGCATTCCGTCGTCGCAGCAATGGAAACAGATGGCCCTCTTCAAGGGCAACGTGTTCTGGCAGTCCGTTGCGAAGGATTCTCACCGCGATCGTGGCGAGCGACGTGTCAGCGGTATGTGGCAATGCGTCTGCGATGCTCTCCAAAACATCGCAGAGGCCCAGCTTTAAAACGTGATCGACCTCAAATGCGGAGATTGGATCCATGGCATCGACCAAATTGGAAATGGCTTCATCCGCCTCCACGAGGCGCAGGTGGAGTGGCTGTGATGGCATTGGCTGATGAGTCTCCAAGTTTGAATCAGCAAAGCGCAGCCTTTGTGGCTGCCAAGGTAGGTGCGGCCAATGGAGTCCTCATTGATCCTGATCAATGCTGACAAGTTGGCTGAAAGACATGAAAACTATGCGGAGATAGGGGGCGCCAAGAATGCTAATTCAAACCTGCCCTAATTCCGAAGTTTCCTCCCTCTGACCGGAGAAAAAAGCA
>JAUWFF010000078.1 GCA_030607105.1 Filomicrobium sp. | reverse complement strand
GGAATTTCAGCCAAGACTTCATCGTCGACGTTGGTGCCCTTACGCGCGCCCTTTGGACCCTTGGCCACTTCCTTGCCCATCAGCGCGTCGCTGAGGCGGGCATAGACGTTGCGGTCCAGAATCTGTAATTCGTCGTCGCGGTCTTTGGCCAGGCGCTCGATCTCCTCGCGCTCGATCGCCATGGCGCGCTCGTCCTTGTCGACGCCGTGGCGGTTAAACACGCGCACTTCGACGATCGTGCCGGCAACGCCCGGCGGCAACCGCAACGAGGTGTCCCGGACGTCCGATGCCTTTTCACCAAAGATCGCGCGCAGCAACTTTTCTTCCGGAGTCATCGGACTCTCGCCTTTCGGCGTGATCTTTCCAACCAGGATGTCGCCAGGATGGACTTCCGCCCCGATGTAGACGATGCCTGCTTCGTCGAGGTTCTTCAGCGCTTCTTCCGAAATGTTCGGGATGTCACGCGTGATTTCTTCCGGCCCCAACTTCGTATCGCGGGCCATCACCTCGAATTCCTCGATATGGATTGAAGTAAACACATCGTCGGTAACGACACGCTCGGACATCAAAATCGAGTCTTCGAAGTTGTAGCCCATCCACGGCATGAACGCGACGAGCACGTTCTTGCCCAGCGCCAGGTCACCCAGGTCGGTTGAGGGACCATCGGCGATGATCTCACCTTCACGCACGAAGTCGCCGACATTCACCAGCGGCCGCTGGTTGATGCAGGTGTTCTGGTTGGAGCGCTGGAATTTGCGAAGCCGATAGATATCGACACCGGGCTTCGAAGGATCGGCTTCCTCCGTAGCGCGGATAACGATACGGGTTGCATCGACCTGGTCGATGATACCGGTACGCCGGGCGACGATGGCCGCCCCAGAGTCACGCGCCACGACTTCTTCCATGCCGGTGCCGACGAGCGGTGCCTCGGCCCGGATTAGCGGCACAGCCTGGCGCTGCATGTTCGAACCCATGAGCGCACGGTTCGCATCGTCATTTTCCAGGTAGGGGATGAGCGCTGCGGCAACTGACACGAGCTGCTTCGGCGAAACGTCAATGTAGTTCACCGTCGACGGTGGAACCAACATCACATCGCCCTGGTAGCGGCAGTTGACCAGATCACCCGTAAGCGTCCCATCGTCCGCGATCGTGGCATTAGCCTGCGCAACGTAGTGGCGCATCTCTGCCGTGGCCGACAGATACTCCACCTCATCGGTGACCTTGCCATCGACGACCTTCCGGTACGGGCTCTCGATGAAACCGTACTTGTTGACCTTGGCAAAAGTCGCCAGCGAGTTGATGAGGCCGATGTTCGGGCCTTCCGGAGTCTCAATTGGGCAAATCCGGCCATAGTGCGTAGGGTGAACGTCACGCACCTCGAAGCCCGCGCGCTCACGCGTGAGGCCGCCCGGGCCAAGCGCCGACAGACGTCGCTTGTGGGTGATTTCCGACAGCGGGTTGGTTTCGTCCATGAACTGCGACAGCTGCGAGGAGCCGAAGAATTCACGCACCGCAGCCGCGGCCGGTTTCGCATTGATCAGGTCCTGCGGCATTACCGTGTCGATATCAACAGAGCTCATGCGCTCCTTGATTGCGCGCTCCATACGCAGGAGACCCAACCGGTACTGGTTCTCCATAAGCTCGCCCACCGAACGCACACGGCGGTTGCCGAGGTGGTCGATGTCATCAATGCTGCCGCGTCCGTCGCGCAGACCGACCAGCAGGCGTAGGACCGAGATGATGTCCTCCGCACGCAACACGCGGACGGTGTCCTCAGCCTCGGTGAACCCGTCCAGCTCGGAAAGACGCATGTTCATCTTCACCCGGCCGACCGCCGACAGGTCGTAACGCTCAGGATCAAAGAACAAACCGTAGAATAGGTTCGTCGCCGCCTCGATGGTAGGCGGCTCACCGGGCCGCATGACCCGGTAGATATCCATCAGCGCTTCTTCTTTGTTGGCATTCTTGTCGAGCATCAGCGTATTGCGGATGAAGGCGCCGATGTTGACATGGTCGATGTCGAGGATCGGAAATTCCTTGACCTTTTGGTCCTTGAGTTCAGCCAGAAGCTCGGCATTGAGCTCCGCACCGGCTTCCGCATAGATGCGGCCGGTCTTCATATCGACTATGTCTTCGCCGAGATGTTTGCCGACAAGATCATCGGACGAGACCAACAGCTCCTTCAGCCCATTCTGAGCCAGGTCCCGCGCACGACGAGCCGTGATCTTCTCGCCGGCATCAATGATGACTTCACCGGTCTTGCCATCGAGCAGATCGGAATTGGGCACGACACCGCGCCACTTTGCGGGCTCGAATGGCATCTTCCAGCCGCGCTTGCTCTCCTTGATGACGATCTTCTGATAGAACGTCTCCTGTATCTCTTCGTCGTTGAGGCCGAGGGCATAAAGCAGTGTCGTCGCCGGCAACTTGCGCCGGCGGTCTATGCGCACGTAGGCCACGTCCTTGGCGTCGAATTCGAAATCAAGCCACGAGCCGCGGTAGGGGATGATGCGGGCGGCAAACAGCAGTTTGCCCGAAGCGTGCGTGCGGCCCCGGTCGTGATCAAAGAAGACGCCTGGCGAGCGGTGCATCTGCGAAACAATCACGCGCTCTGTACCGTTGATGATGAACGTCCCGTTCTGTGTCATCAGCGGCATGTCGCCCATGTAGACGTCCTGCTCCTTGACGTCCTTGATAGACTTGGAGCCGGTCTCTTCGTTGATATCAAAGACGATAAGGCGCAGCTTGACTTTTAGCGGTGCCGAATAGGTCATGTCGCGCTGGATGCACTCATCAACATCGTATTTCGGCGGCTCGAATTCATAGCCGACGAATTCCAAAGTCGATTTGCCTGAGAAATCCGAAATCGGAAAAACCGATTTGAAAACACCCTGCAAACCATGATCGTCCGGACGGCCGCCTTCTGGTGCCTTGCGCATCAGAAAATCTTCGTAGCTGCTTTTTTGAACCTCAATGAGGTTCGGCATTGCAGCAACTTCGCGGATAGAACCAAATTTCTTCCGCAGACGCTTGCGACCGTTGAACGTTTCAGCCATGTCCGCTCCTTAGATAGCTCGCCGCGCGGGGGACCGGCCCGCGCTGTGACTTTAAGAGCAAGCAAGGGTCAGCCCACCCTTGCGCACAATTTTTTCACTCACGCAGCTCCGCCAGCCGCACCAAAACACACTTCAAATTCCGCCCCCCTACGATCAGGAAGGTCTTGAAGCTCGAAAACGGTTCGCCGAAATCCTCGGGGAAGCAGCCGCAAGAGCTGCTGGGAACTTAGGAAAACCGTCACCGGGCGGGCGGCCCCTCCCCCCGGCATGCGCGCGGGGAAAGGGTTACAGAAACTATTTGAGTTCTACCTTCGCGCCGACATCTTCCAGTTTCTTTTTGAGCTCTTCGGCTTCTTCCTTCGGCGCAGCTTCTTTGACCGCCTTGCCGCCGGCTTCGACGAGCTCTTTTGCTTCCTTGAGGCCGAGCCCTGTGATGGCGCGGACCTCTTTGATCACGTTGATCTTCTTGTCGCCGGCGGCGACAAGGATCACATCAAACTCGGTTTTCTCTTCCTCTGCTGCGGACTCACCACCGGCAGCCGGAGCACCGGCGACAGCAACCGCCGCGGCCGCTGAAACGCCCCATTTTTCTTCAAGCATGGTTGCAAGCTCAGCCGCCTCGAGGACGGTCAGCGAAGACAGGTCGTCGACGATTTTTGACAGATCAGCCATGTTTCGTTTTCCTTCAGGTTCAAATCTTTTCAAGCGGTGCGCGGCACAGTCCTCGCGAACTGCTCCGCTTTATAGTAGGCTTCTCGTTGCCGTATCAGGCGGCCTCGTCCTGAGACGCCTTTGCCTGGAGAACGCGGGCAAGCTTTGCACTAGGCTCCTTGATGGTCCGGGCGATTTTCGTCGCCGGCGCATTAAGGAGGCCGATCAGCTTGGCCCTCAGTTCATCGAGTGAAGGCAGCTCTGCGAGCGCTTTAACGCCCTTGTCGTCCAGAACATTGCCCCCCATGGCGCCGCCGAGAATGACGAGTTTGTCATTCTCCTTGGCATAGGAAACGGCGACCTTTGCCGCGGTGATCGGGTCCTGCGAGTAGGAAATGCAGGTCGGTCCCGTGAACAGGTCGGCGATCCCCGCCGCCGGGGTGTCCTGGAGCGCGAGTTTGGCCAACCGGTTCTTAGCCACCTTGACCTGACCGCCCGCCTGTCTGAGGCGCTGGCGGTAGTCGGTCATCTGAGCGACGGTCAAACCGGTGTAGTGGGCAACGACCACCACGCCCGTGTTGTCGAACACGTTGTGGAGGTTTGCGACGAGCTCACGTTTCGCGGCTCTATCCACTGCTCTCTCCTGGTCTGCAAGGCCACAAACGAATGCCGCGCCCTGCGGGTTGCAAGTTGCTGCTGACAAAGAGCCGCCGGGGCCTTCCTTCAGCAACGTTCTTTTCACCTGTCCCCGGCCGGCCCGAAGGCCTTCCAGCATCAACCGAGAAGATTTGAACCGAATGCGGCACCCCGCTTTCGCGAATGCCCCGAAGTCGGCCGTTCTCCCGTCTCATGCAGGCCAGCCCGACACAATTTGTTGGACATCGGTCAATCCCATTAAGCTGGTGGCAATCACCAACCAGCACCTGCAATCTCGGACAGGTCCGCCCCGTCTTTAGCCCTTACGAGCGAAATCCGAGAACGGGGTCTTCCGGGCTCAACACCCGAAATTCTTCATCTGGATCATCCCCCGCTGAGAGGGCCAACCCAACGCACGATTGACGCCTTTGAGAGCGCTGGCCTCGTGCGCTAAAATAATCAGTTCGCCGCCGCCGGCAGCACGGTCGCCGCATCAACCTTGATCCCCGGCCCCATGGTCGAGGAGATCGATACTCTCTTAACGTATGTGCCCTTGGCACCCGTCGGCTTGGCCTTGACCACCGCATCGACATAGGCACGGATGTTTTCGATCAACGCCTCTTTGGAGAAGCTGGCCTTGCCGATACCACCGTGCACAATGCCGGCCTTCTCGACGCGAAACTCGATCGCCCCGCCCTTGGCCGCCTTCACGGCTTCGCCAACATCCATGGTCACCGTGCCAACCCGCGGGTTCGGCATCAGGCCACGCGGGCCCAGAATTTTACCCAGACGACCTACGAGACCCATCATGTCCGGCGTTGCGATGCAGCGATCGAAGTTGATCGTGCCGCCTTGAACTTCCTGGACGAGTTCCTCGGCGCCAACGATGTCAGCACCGGCTTCCTTCGCTTCATCCGCCTTGGCACCGCGCGCGAACACCGCCACGCGGGAGGTACGGCCCGAACCGTTCGGCAGCATGCAGACACCACGCACGATCTGATCGGCATGCTTGGGATCGACACCGAGGTTCATGGCGATTTCGATGGTCTCATCAAACTTCGCCTTGGCACGTGCCTTGATCATATCGACAGCGTCTTCGATCGCATGAGCGCGGTTGGGGTCGATGTCGGCCCGTACGGCATGCATCCGCTTTCCGCCGGCCTTGCGGGTTTCCTTGACGGTTTCAGGAGATACGTTTGCCATTCGCTTACCCCTTCACCTCGATACCCATTGCCCTTGCCGAACCGGCGATGATCTTCGCGCCCTGGTCAATGTCGTCCGTGTTCAGATCGGCAAGTTTCAACTTTGCTATCTCGCGCAGCTGATCCATCGTTACGGAAGCAACCGTCGTGCGCCCTGGCTCCTTGGAGCCTGAGCCCGGCTTTCCCGTTGGAGCAAGCCCGACAGCCTTTTTCAGATAGAACGTGGCTGGCGGTGTCTTCATCTCGAAGGAGAAGGAACGGTCGGTATAAACCGTGATCTTCACCGGGATCGGCGTATCTGGCTCAAAGTCTTTGGACTTGGCGTTAAACGCTTTGCAGAACTCCATAATGTTGACACCACGCTGGCCCAAAGCTGGTCCGATAGGTGGTGACGGGTTGGCTTTGCCCGCAGGGACCTGCAGGTTGATATAGCCATCGATCTTCTTAGCCATGGTTTCCCCTGGACTTGCGGAACCACCGTTTCGGCGGTCCCAGGGTTAGCGGTGAAACGGGGTCCGGCAAATCAGCCTTCTCCCTCCCGCACAACTTGAAGCCAATGGCCGTCTGGGCATTGGCTCGGCTCCGACGCTTTCAGCGTCAATTCAGTAAAGACTTTGCTCTCGCTCCTCAGTTCGGGATTTTCTCAACCTGATTGAACTCCAATTCTACCGGAGTCGGCCGTCCAAAAATCGAAACCGCCACTTTGATCCGCTCGCGTTCCTCGTCGACCTCTTCGACATGCCCTTGGAACGATGCGAACGGCCCATC
>JAUWFF010000315.1 GCA_030607105.1 Filomicrobium sp. | reverse complement strand
ATGGTTTTTCGGTTGCTTTGCCATGACGATGCGGCCATTCCGCCTATGGGCCCATGCAGTTCATTGAGATATTGAGATAGTGTGATACCGCGTGCGTCTGAAACCGCGCCCGCAGCGGCGGCTATTCTCCTCGGACAAACAGAATGCAGCAGAGAAACGACAGCGCCAAGCAACAGGTAGCGAAGTCGAAAGGCGGTAAAGGATCGGAGCCCAAATCCTCCCACGCCACGCCGCCGTCTGACCCGGCGCCCGCCCCGGCGACCTCAGGGCACGGCGGCAGGTTCCTCTATATCCTCCTAGCGGTGCTGGCCTTTGCAGGCATGGCTTACTGGTATCTGTCCGGGCAACAAGGGCCACAGCAAGCAATGGCCCCGAGTGCACCTCCCGCTGCGCCACCCGTCACCGTGTCCACGCCCCTCGTGGAAACGATTCAAGAATGGAATGACTTTACGGGTCAGTTTGAGGCAGAGGAGTCCGTCGAAATTCGCGCGCGCGTAAGCGGCTATTTGGAGTCGGTCAATTTCGATGACGGACAATTAGTGAAGAAGGGCGACCTTCTCTTTGTCATCGAACCACGACCGTTCGAGATTGCACTGGAGTCAGCGAAGGCAGATGTCGCGCAGGCAGAAGCTCAGCTCGAGCTTGCTAAAGTGCAGCTGGAGCGCACCGCCGAATTGCGCAAGAAGGATTTTGCGTCGGCGCAAGCGTTCGATGAACGCGCAGCGGAGGTCAAGGATGCCACGGCCTCCTTGAACAAGGCTCGCGCGGATGTCGACCAGGCGCAACTCAATCTCGATTACACGCGGGTGCTTGCGCCGGTGTCCGGCCGGGTAGGGCGTCACGAAGTGAGCGTCGGCAATCTCATTGTGGGCGGAACCGGCGCGCCGGAGACGACGCTCCTGACGACGGTTGTATCGCTTGATCCGATCTGGCTGACATTCAATGTCAGCGAAGGCGATGCGATGACGTATAAGCGGCTTATTCAGAAGGGCGAGCTTGAGTCGGCGCGGACCGCCGACATTGCCGTGCAAGGTCAGCTGATCGACGAGACGGATTGGCCGCTGAAAGGCACCATCGATTTTGTTGACAATCAATATGATCGCACAACCGGCACGATCCGTGTGCGCGCTTCATTCCCCAACAAGGATCTGTTTATCACGCCTGGTCAGTTCGGCCGGGTCCGTGTGCCGATGTCGCAAGAGAAACCTACGATGCTCGTGCCCGACGCAGCCGTCGTGACAGATCAGTCGACGAAACTTCTCTTCACTGTGGCCGACGATGGAACCGTGGTGCCTAAACCTGTTGAGCTCGGCGCGGTCACAGATGGCGGTTTGCGTATTGTCCGCGACGGTATTACTGAGAAAGATAAGGTCATCATCAACGGACTTTTGAGGGCGCGGCCTGGGCAAAAGGTGACGCCGCAACCCGGCGAGATACAGCCTCTGGGTCAACAGGCCGCGGCTCAACGATGAAGACGTCGCACTTCTTCATCGACCGGCCTATTTTTGCAGCTGTCATTTCGATCATCATCACGCTCGTCGGTGGCGTGGCCTATTTCAACCTGCCTGTCGCGCAGTATCCCGAGATCGCACCGCCTTCCATACAGGTGACTGCGCAGTATCCGGGCGCCTCCGCAGAAATTGTCGCGAACACCGTCGCTACACCTATCGAGCAGGAGGTGAATGGCGTCGACGACATGATCTACATGACGTCTCAGTCGACGGGCGACGGCTCAATGGCGCTGACAGTGACGTTTAAGCTCGGTACGGACCTCGATACGGCGCAAGTGCTCGTACAGAACCGCGTGGCGATTGCAACACCGCGGCTTCCCGAAGAAGTGCGGTCGCTCGGTGTGCAGGTCAGAAAGCAATCGCCGGATCTCATGATGGTCATCCATCTGAGCTCGCCGGACGACAGCCGTGACCTGCTGTACATTTCAAACTATGCGACGCTGCACGTTAAGGACGTCTTGTCTCGTATCGACGGCGTGGGCAACGTCACGATCTTCGGTGCGCGGGACTACTCGATGCGGATTTGGCTCGATCCCGACAAGCTCTCCGCGCGGAACTTGACTGCTGGCGACGTGCTCACCGCACTTCGTGGACAAAACGTCCAGGTGGCGGCCGGGGTGATAAATCAACCGCCCGTTCCGCAACCAGGCGCCTTCCAACTCAATGTTGAAACGCAAGGGCGTCTCAAAACACCGGAAGACTTCGGCAATATCATCGTGAAGTCCGATGGCGAGGGGCGCGTGGTTCGCGTGCGCGATGTCGCGCGGGTCGAACTAGGTGCGGCCGACTACAATCGCAATGGCTATCTCGATGGACGCGTTGCAATCCCGATGGGCATTTTTCAGCGCCCGGGCTCCAACGCGCTCGCGACAGCCACGGAAGTCGAAGAGACGATGGAAGAGCTCTCCAAGTCCTTCCCGAACGGCCTGCGTTACGACATCGTCTACAATCCCACCGTCTTCATCTCCGACTCCATCGAAGCGGTTTTGGTGACGATGCTCGAGGCCGTGATCCTCGTGGTACTGGTGATCGTCATATTCTTGCAGACATGGCGCGCGTCGCTGATCCCTATCGTTGCGATCCCAATCTCGCTCATTGGGACGTTTGCCGTGCTCTCGGCGCTCGGTTACTCACTCAATAACCTATCGCTCTTCGGTTTGGTGCTGGCGATCGGCATCGTGGTCGATGACGCGATCGTCGTGGTGGAAAATGTCGAGCGAAACATCCGCGAAGGACTGAGTCCGCGCGAGGCCGCATACCGTACGATGGACGAAGTCGGTACAGCGCTGATCGCCATGACGCTGGTTGTCTGCGCGGTGTTTATTCCAACCGTGTTTCTGAGCGGCATTCTTGGCCAGTTTTTCCGCCAGTTCGCTGTGACAATCGCGACGGCTACGCTGATTTCGCTGCTGGTTTCGCTGACGCTGAGCCCGGCGCTTTGCGCCATTCTCTTCAAACCTCAAAACGCAGAGGAAAAGAGGGGGCTCTTCGGGCGCATCGTCCATCGCGGGTTCGGCTGGTTTAATGCGGGCTTTGACTGGGTCGCCGAAAAATACGGTGCGATGACGGCCCGGCTGATCCGGATCTCAGCTGTTATGCTGACGATCTACGTTGGGCTGATTGGGCTGACCGTCTATCAGTTTCGTGCTGCTCCGACAGGGTTTATTCCGAATCAAGATCTTGGTTATCTCATTAACATCATTCAGTTGCCACCGGGCTCCGCCTTATCCCGAACGAACGACGTTGCTCTCA
>JAUWFF010000033.1 GCA_030607105.1 Filomicrobium sp. | reverse complement strand
TAAGCGGACATCGCCTGCTGCCACGATGTTACCGCCCTGGTCGGCCGGCTCGCCGCTCCAGGTTGTGATGACGCCACCAGCCTTCTCCACGATCGGTATCAGTGCGGCGACGTCGTAAGCCTGAAGTCCGCTTTCCACGATGAGGTCGCAGAAACCCGATGCCAGCATGGCGTAGGCATAACAGTCGCCGCCATAACGCGTTGTGCGGACGGCCTGCTTGACGCGAGCAAAGGCCTTGGATTCATGCGGGCTGGCGAAGTAGTCTGGATGGGTTGTTGACAAGGCGGCCTGGTCGACCGAAGCGCAGGGCCGTGTCCGCAAAGTCTGACTTCGGTTGTCGGGGCCTCGCCAGATGGCGTCTAAAGATGTCGACCAGAATCGTTCACGGGTAAATGGCTGGTCCAGGAGACCGAGCAGCGGGTGGCCGTTATCTGTCAAGGCAATGAGCGTGCCCCACATGGGCCAGCCCATAATGTACGAGGCCGTACCATCAATGGGGTCTACAACCCAGCGATAGCGGGCGTCTGGGAAGGTGAGTCCGAACTCCTCGCCGTGCATGCCGTGATCGGGAAAACGCTCCGCCAACTCTGCTCTGATAACTTTTTCGGCGCCGCGATCTGCCGCTGTGACCGGATCGAAGCTCTTTCGAGCAGCTGATCCGTCTGCATGGGCTTTGTTTTCAACAGCTGTCGCTCGGCGAAAATGCTTCAGCGTCTGACCAGCTGCAGCGTCCGCAAGAGCGTGGGCGCACGCGAGATATTCATCGAAGCTGTGGATATCTAGCATCCTATTCTGTGACATTTTTGTCAGGTTTTTCAATTTTCGCGGGGGCAAACATCAGTTCCCTTACTACCTTCCAAGGTCCCGCAAATGCGCTGGGAACTGGATGAACACTCGCTTGGTGGCGGTCTAGAACGCGGTTGGGCAAATCGTTCTCTGGCATTTTGATGATTTTGAAGATGGAACTTGTGCTTTTCTGTAATTGCGGAAGTGATCAAATGCCCGCAAGCTAGGTTTTGTGGCGCCGGGAGATTCGTCTCCTAGCGCCATGGCCTGATAGATCGGGCGTTTCCTCCCTGGACTTGGGCTGTTCTTCGAGAGCGGCCCACTTTTTTTCCCAAAATTCCGAAGAAGAGTTTCCTTTGTTCTATGAGGTTGCCAGCATCATGAGCGAAGCGACGAGCTCTTCGTATGCGGCAAGTCAGCTCTGCAAAAAACGCAGTTGCATTTTGTGCGGCGCAACGCTATTTTTTGCATCGCGGCATTGACGAGCTAGCTCGTAAGTCGCAGCCCTCCTTGGGCGTTTCCTCCCTAGACTTGGGCCGTTCGTTTGCCGGACGGCCTCTTTTTTGTGGGTCTGCACGCCTGGCGAGATACAACCTCGAGGACTGCACTCACGTGCGGAGGATGCTGTCTTTATTCGGCGGCTTCGGGTCTGTTGAGCAGATTGGGCAGATCAGAGGCCAGGCGGCCAATGACCGTTTCTATGTCAGCTTGTAGCCCATGAAAACCGGATGTGGTCTTAAGAGTTTCCTCATTTAGGTAGAGGCCCCGGTTGAATTCTATTTGCAGTGCATCAATGCCCGTGGACGGGCGGCCATAGTGTTCGGTGATATAGCCGCCCGCGTAGGGGCGGTTGACGTGCACGACGTAGCCAAGGTCACCAAATGCACGTTGCAGAAAGCCGACGATCAGGCTGTCGCATGATGTGCCGAAGCGATCTCCCAGGACGATATCGGGCCGCGCGCGGCCGCTGCCGGTCATCGAGTTGGACGGCATTGAATGGCAATCGACAAGCAGGGCGCGGCCGAAGTGTTGCCGTGTGCGGTTGATTAGTCCTTTGAGGGCGCGATGAAAGGGATGATAGAGGTTATCAATGCGTGCGATTGCTGCGGAGAGACTTAGAGGGCGGTCATAAATCTCGGTGCCATCGCTGACGATGCGGGCAACGGTACCCAGGCCGCCAATAACTCGCGTCGACTGGGCGTTGGCAAAGTCCGGAAGCGGCTCGTCGAATAAGGATGGGTCGAGTTCGTAGGGTTCGCGGTTGACATCCAGGTAAGCGCGCGGGAACAGGGCAGCGATCAGCGGGGCGCCATAGCTTGGCGCGCGCTCGACGAGGACATCAATGTAGCAGTCCTCGGATTTGCGTAGGGTGTGCGGATCGAGTTTTGACTGTGCGAGGAAGTGCTTTGGATAGGTTCGGCCAGAGTGCGGCGAGCAAAAGACGATCGGGGCGGTCCAACGATCAGGCTTGCTGATCGTGAAGCAGGGTGAAAGCTCAGTTTCTGTGATTGTGCGTTGCCTGGCGGGCATTGGCTTAAGGGTCCCCGTTTCGCAGGTGCGGCCTGCTGTCGGTCTAAATCATTTGACACTAAACAATCTGCCAAGCGTTCCTTGTCATGTCCACAAGCGCGGCGCCGGCGAGGTGAGTTATGACGGCTTGCGTTGAGCAGAGCCATACTCAGGAGTGATCCATATATCGACGCAGATAGTGAAATCAGTTCCCTCTGTGTGTACATTTCAACCTTACCTTTACCAAACTCGCGCCAAGTTGGTCGAAGAAGGATAGGTTAGACAACGAGAGTGCTTGCGGCGCGGTTGATCGTCGTGCCGTGGGTGCAACTAAAGAAACATCGTGTCCTGCCCGAACGATGGGGAATTCTCGAGATGGCCGAAGCCGCCCATCCAAGAAGTGCCCAGAGTATCTGTGGCTCGCTTAGAACCAACGAACGGAACCATGACTGCAAAGCAGACGCTTCTCGCAATGCGCCGCATTCTTCTTGCTGAAGACGATGAGTCAATGCGGACCTTCCTCGAGCGCGCACTGACACGTGCGGGTTGTGAAGTGGTATCCTTTAATAACGGGGTGGATGCGCTGGAACGGCTCAAGGAGGAGCCTTTCACGCTGCTGCTCACCGATATCGTCATGCCGCGTATGGACGGTATCGAACTGGCTAGACGGGCCAGCGAACTGGATCCGGACTTGAAGATCATGTTCATCACGGGCTTTGCGGCAGTCGCCTTGAGTACTGCCTCAGACGCCCCCAATGATGCCCGCGTGCTGTCCAAGCCGTTTCATCTGAAGGACTTGGTCGAAGAGGTCGAGCGGCTCCTCGAGGTCTGAGCGCCGGGCAGCTTGCTCATCAGGCGTTGCGCAGAAACATTTCCAGTGAGGCTTTCGGGTTCTAGCGCACGCGCCGCTGGCGTCGCAGATTACGGGTATTCGTTGCTTCATTTAGGAGTGGTGCCCGATGTTGAAGAAGATCACCGCTGTCGTACTCGCCGCAATTCTATCGTTCAGCGTTGCCACGCCAAGCCTATTCGCCGCCGCCGAGGGAGAGGCGCGGTCGAAAAAGGGTTGGCCAAAAGCGACTCGTTCATTGCGCAAGAACGAAAAACTCTGCCGATACAAGTTTTCTGATGGTGAGCGAACGGTGTGGATTTGCGACAAGGCGGTGCCTTGCTGCGAATGGGAAGCCATCGGTAACTATGTGAAGTGCGGCACTACCGTTACTGGCTGTCTGTAAGTTCAGGACTAGTATTACACAGGATTGGGGAGAGTAGACCCCACCGGAAGACCCGCACCCCCGCGTCGGGGAGGGAGGTGTGTGGCGGTGCGAAAGCACGAGCCTTCCGGCGGTCTGGCCTGCGTTGCTCCAGCTCGGAGGAGCATTGCAGGCCGTAGCTACGAACGGCAAAGGAGCGGGGACCCTTACCGTTCGTCTAGAGTGACTTCGTTGCCAAAGTCACCCAAGCCCGGCGTGATCGGGCGTCGGCGGAGCGCTGAGTACCGCTCACAAAACTGGTTCATTTGCGGAACGCGCATCGTCGTCGTTGCCCGGTCTGGGCTACGCGTACGCAACTGATTTTGGATGGAAACGCGGTTCGGCTCGGGCACCAGAGTGCGTAGGGGCCGAACGGCAATCGATGTGATACACAATGAGAGGTGTGGCAGCTCCCTTGCTTTTTCCCCCCAGCAAGGCGCTTCATCGCTAATCCTTCGGCGGCAAAGCTATAATCAATCCGCTTCAACGCCGTCGTATGAGAATGATTTCATAAGCAACGGACGGCAAGAACAAGGCTGCATCGCGTCATAACAATGGCAATCGATAAGAATTCGATAGCGTGCTGCAACACTAATCACGCTCAATGACACTATTCATTGTGCTCAAACAACATAAATGTGACATGGTTCCGCCCGTTATTCTACGCCTCTGTTTATGCAAGGCGGCTTCGGGCCACGCAACACACATTCTCTGGTTTCTTGAAAATTATTGTAGGTGCTACGCAGCGGAAGCGTACTGTGAAAAGCTAAAGGGGGCCCTGTGAGCGAATCAATTTCGGACGAATCAGAAGTTCTGCGTGTCGACCGGTGCCGCTTGCGGCGAAGCGATGGGAATTGGGCATTCGCGGATCAGAACCGCCTGAATATCGAGGCGCATTGGAAAAGACGTTGTGACAGCAACCCGGGCTTCTTCAATGGCAGGGTCTTCATCATGGAGCCGCCGCGGGTCAGTTCTGGGTTGTTGGAAGCGGACCTTATCGAGACTGACTTCGCCAGCTTTCTTTTCTGGAAGGACAATGGATATCCAGATGCAAGTGTCCGAGATGGGTTCGGTTCAGCACTCATCCGGGCCTGTGGCGGTGAAGTCTTGCTGGGGCGCCAATTGCCCGGGCAGGTTAACTCGGGGCGCTTGTACATGCCGGGCGGTTTCATTGATCGAAGCGACGTCGGAGACGACGGTTTGATCGACATCGACGGCAGCATTGCTCGCGAGGTCGGGGAGGAAACCGGCCTTGGATTCGAGCATTTCGAGCGGCGAGCAGGATACTTGGTGACGCAATTGGACTGCCAGATTTCGATCGCGGTCGAGCTAATCTCGCCGCTGGAGGCGGAGTCGTTGCGGGCGCTATTGCTTGAAAGGATATCCCAACAGAGCGATCCGGAACTTGCGGATTTTGCTATCTTCGCCGAACCACCCGGCGAAGAAGACAGCGACGTTGCGGCCTTTTCGCGCCTTGCCGTCGCGGCCGTGCTCCAAGGCCAATGAGGAGGCCGTCAGGGAGCTGCCGGCGCCCGCGAGAAACATGCCGCTTGACGGATGCCCTTAAAGAGGCAGAGTGCGCGCCGTTCGGCCGGCGTTTGGTGGCCGGTTGATCTGTCCCAGGTGTTTCCACGCGATGCGGTTCGAATTCCACACTCTTGATGTCTTCACATCGAAGCGATTTGGCGGCAATCCACTGGCTGTTGTGCTGGATGCGGACGAACTCGATGACACGCAGATGCAAGTCATTGCGCGTGAATTCAATCTGTCCGAGACGGTGTTTGTGAAACGGCCGGTCAACCCGGCGCACTCGGCGGCCGTCCGGATCTTCACGCCGAAAGATGAGTTGCCGTTTGCAGGGCATCCGACTGTCGGTACGGCGATCTTGCTTTCGGAGCTCAAGTCAGGACCCGCGGAAACCGAGCAGGATGCAATTGTTACTCTCGAACAACAGGCTGGCGTGGTCCGTGTTGGGATTCGCTTGATGCCTGGCGAGGCCGGCTTTGCGGAATTCGATGCTCCAAAGTTGCCGCAGGATGCAGGAGCGCTGCCGCCTGTGGATACGCTTGCGGCTGGTCTCGGCCTCATCCCAAATGAAATCGGGTTTGAAAATCATCGGCCGAGGTGCTTCGCGGCAGGTCCCGCCTTTGCCATGATTCCAGTTGCGACGCTCGAAGCGATAGCGAAGGCGCGGATCTGTTATCCCCATTGGGCTTCGGCATTCGATGAGCAGGGCATTGTCGGGGCGTTCCTCTACACGCGTCAGTGTGAGCACACGACATCTGCTTTTCATGCCCGGATGTTCGCTCCAACGACGGGGATACCGGAGGACCCAGCGACCGGATCGGCGGCGATCTGCCTGGCGGGCGCCATGCATCACTTCGATGAATTGCCGGACGGAATGCACAAGCGAGCGATCGAACAGGGTTACGAAATGGGTCGCCCCGGCCAGATCATTATGACGAACGTGGTTCGCGGCGGCGGTCTAGAGGTGGTTCGGATCGGCGGAAATGCCGTTCGCGTCAGTGAAGGTCAAATCTTCGTATAGACTTAGGCTCGATTTGCTGCATTGCAGCGAGGGCTGCTTGCAATTTTTGTAAGCCTTTGGCTTATTGTGGTTGCTTAAACGAATCGTCTGCAAAGACACTCAGGAGAACCGCACGAGATGTGCTGGTCAAATGACACGATCCTGACTGTTTCTTCCCAGCTCGCACTAGCGAACGGGCTGCGGGCCGCTGGGCGCGTTCGTCTACCTGAACTGCTCCTTAGAGGCCCCTGAGCAACGATAGAGTCCCGTTCTTAGAAGGGGCTCCAGGCTCAGGGGTCACAGAATTCGCCAGGAAAATTCAAGTTCAAGTGCTCGGTCAGAACGCTGACTTGAGCCCCTAGCACAAGGGCAGATTTAGATATGACATTGAACAGCAATGATGCCGTCCCTGCTGACAAGGATCGCGTGGTGATCTTTGATACGACACTGCGCGATGGTGAGCAGTGTCCCGGGGCGACCATGACCTTCGAAGAGAAAATGGAGGTCGCCGATTTCCTTGATCAGATGGGCGTGGACATCATCGAGGCGGGATTTCCGATTGCCTCGGATGGGGACTTTGAAGCCGTCTCGGCGATCGCCGAGCGGGTGAAGTGCGCCACGGTCGCCGGTCTCGCCAGGGCGATCGACAAGGATATCGACCGCGCCGGAGAAGCGGTGAGAAGCGCCGCGCGGGGGCGGATCCATACCTTTGTATCAACCTCGCCAATCCATCTCGCGCATCAGATGCGGAAGTCCGAAGAAGAAGTGCTCGAGATTATCACGGCGACTGTCAACCGAGCGCGGAACCTGGTCGAGGACGTTGAGTGGTCGGCGATGGATGCGACCCGGACCCCGATTTCCTATCTCATTCGATGCGTTGATGCGGCGATCCGTGCTGGGGCGACGACGATTAATCTGCCCGATACGGTTGGCTATGCGACGCCCGAGGAATACAAGGCGATGTTTGTTGCCGTCCGCGAGGCTGTTGCCGATTCCGACAAGGCCGTGTTCTCGGTGCATTGTCACAATGATCTAGGATTGGCCGTTGCTAATTCGCTGGCGGGTGTCGCCGGTGGCGCGCGCCAGGTTGAGTGTACGATCAATGGCATTGGCGAGCGGGCCGGTAACGCAGCTTTGGAAGAAGTCGTGATGGCAATCAAAACCCGAGCGGATGCGATGCATTTTCATACCGGCATCGACACGACGAAGCTGACACGCGCCTCGCGACTTGTGTCGGCGGTGACGAATTTCCCCGTGCAGTACAACAAGGCGATCGTCGGTCGGAATGCGTTTGCTCATGAGAGCGGCATCCACCAAGACGGTATGCTGAAGCATCAGCAGACCTACGAGATCATGACGCCGGAATCGGTCGGTGTGGGAAAGACCTCCTTGGTGATGGGCAAACATTCCGGTCGGGCGGCGTTTCGCACCAAGCTCAAGGAACTCGGCTATGACTTGGGCGACAACCAGTTCGAAGATGCCTTCACGCGCTTCAAGGCTCTGGCTGATCGCAAGAAGCACGTCTACGATGAGGACATCGAGGCGCTTGTTGACGAAGAAATCGCACGGATGCACGACCGCACCAAGGTTGTGGCATTGACAGTGATTGCTGGAACGATGGGGCCGCAGACCGCGACGCTGACGCTCGACATCGAAGGGGAGCACACGACCGTGCAGGCGACAGGCAACGGGCCTGTCGACGCGACCTTCAACGCCATCAAGCAAATACTGCCGCACAAAGGTACGCTGGCCCTCTACCAGGTGCATGCAGTGACGCAGGGGACGGACGCGCAGGCCGAAGTCTCGGTGCGACTTGAGGACAATGAAGGCCGTGTGGTGACGGGACGCGGGGCGGACACCGATACCATGGTCGCTTCGGCGCGTGCCTATGTTGCCGCTGTTAACAAGCTAATGGTCAAGCGGGAAAAGGTTACGCGCGCCCAGGCCAATGTCTAGAAAGGCTTGTTTCGTAATGCGGGCTACACCGGCGACCTTGGCCGGTGTAGCTTCCGACGCCGTGCTTTGGTGCCGTGTTCGCCCCGCTTCGGCCCTTTCCTTGTGGTTGATGGCCAGTTGAACACGGGCTGGT
>JAUWFF010000103.1 GCA_030607105.1 Filomicrobium sp. | reverse complement strand
ACCAGCCGCCGTTTCACCATCAGTCGGGCACCGACCGAGAATCTTCGCTGCCACAAGCGCCGACGCACCACTGGTCTTGAAAAGATAGTCATGAAACGAAGGCTTGTCCGCAAACGGTTGCGCGTAAAGTTCCAACGCCCTTGCCTCAGCCAGACCGCTCAGCAGTTCTACCGGTAGCTGCCGTCGCCTGATCACCTCACCGAGGACATCGGCAACCGGGTTCCCGCTGCGCGACACACCGCCGACACCCTCAAGCCAGTCCAGCCACCACCTGATACGAATTTCTCCAAGCGCCGGGTCGCTAACGACCAGTGGTACTCGCTCAATCTCACCGATGAAAGCTGCCAGAGCAACCAGATCCTGGCGATAGGCTCGCGGGGCCAGCAGCGCCGCAAGGTAGTAATCGAAAGCATGTGCCCTGGCGCTGTCCCGGACGGCCCGCAAATTCTCTTGCGGCGAGCGGACGAAGAGTTCCAACATTATACCACTAGTCAACCGCGATTAGCGCGGCCGCAACCGCCCGTTGCTCAGCCAGCAGCACGTTGTAAGTTCGCGCCGCCGCCCCCGTCGACATCGCTTCGATGAATACTCCGCGTAGGGTTAGGGCCTCACGAATTTCTTGAGAAAGGAAAACTTGCTGCGCCCCGGTCCCCAACAGCAGGACCTCGATCTGGTCGGCTTCAGCTACAACCAGATCAAAAGACCGCGGCCCCACCATATCAATCGCAGCCACAGGCCAGTCATGCATTCCGCTCGGCAGGCACAGCAGTGACCCGCGATGGCTCATGTCGGCAAATCGAAACCCGCCGCCGCCATAGGCATCGATTGCCGATTGGCCAGGAAAGAAAGCTTCTGTTGCGCTTTCGCCGTCTCGCTCCTGATCGGCCATCCCACACCCACTGCCAGAAGCACCGCCACACCGCGCGGCAATAATTCGCTACGACCGCGCCGCGGCCGTGGCCTTGTCACTCTTGGCAATCCCCGACCAATCGCGTTTGACGCCGATCCAAAGTAGAAAAGGAGACGCCACGAAGATTGACGACCATGTTCCGATCAGGATGCCAAACAGCATTGCGAAGGCGAAACCCTTAATCACTTCGGTTCCAAAAACGTAGATCGACAAAACCGCCAGCAACGTCGTTCCCGATGTCAGCACCGTACGCGACAGCGTTTCATTGATCGACAGGTTCATCAACTGATCAAGTGCCATCTTCTTGTAGCGCCGAAGGTTTTCGCGAATTCGGTCGAACACAACCACCGTGTCGTTGATCGAATACCCTGCAAGCGTCAGCAACGCCGCGACCTCGCTCAATCCAAAATCGAGCCTGAGAATACTGAAAACGCCGAGAGTGATGGTGATATCGTGAACCAGCGCGATAATCGCGGCGATGGCAAACTGCCACTCGAAGCGAAACCAAATGTAAAACAGGATCCCGAAGATAGCGAATGTCACTGCCGTGATGCCGGCCCAGGCGAGTTCCCCGGACACCGCAGGGCCCACCACCTCAGTGCGCCGAATCTCGATGTCATCCCCAAGCGCTTCCTGCACCTTCGCGGCCGCGTTCTGCTGAGCTTTTTCGCTGCTCTCGCCTTCTTTCGCTTTTTGCTGTTCGAAGCGGATCAGAGCATCCGTCGGCTCATCCAGCTGCTGGATCTGCATACTGCCAAGGCCAAGTCTGCCAAGCTTTGCGCGCAACTCGACAATGTCGACCGGGCCGGATTTTGACTGGATCTCAAACAGCGAACCGCCCTTGAAGTCGATCCCGAAGTTGAGACCGCGCGTCGCCAACAAAGCCACCGCCATGCCAAACACCACAATCGACGTGATTACGAATGAGCGCCTCACTTGCATGATCGGGAAGATCTTGTCGTGCGGCCAGAAATCGACGCCCTTGAACATCAGCGGGTCCTTATCATGCTTTTTAGAGCGGCGCCGGGATCTTGCGGGTCTTCTGCTGCGCCACCCACAACGCCACCATCAGGCGCGTGACGAGAAATGCAGTGAAGATCGTCGCGAAGATGCCAAGCGAAAGGGTCACAGCGAAGCCGCGGATCGGCCCCGAACCAAGCCAGAACATCACAATGGCGGCAATTAGCGTCGTCAGGTTCGAGTCGATGATCGTGCCAAACGCCCGCGAAAAGCCGCTGTCGATGGCGGATATCGGCTGCTTGCCATTGCGCATCTCTTCTCGGATTCGTTCATAGATGAGCACGTTGGCATCAACCGCCATGCCCACCGTGAGAATAAGACCCGCGATACCCGGCAGTGTCAGCGTCGAACCGATCATCGACATAGTCCCGATGATCAGCAGCAAGTTCACAAGCACGGCCAGCAGCGCGAATATTCCGAACAGCCCATAAGCAAAGATCATGAAGGCCGCAACGCCGATACCCCCAACCACCGCGGCCCACTCGCCCGCCTCGATCGAATCCGCGCCGAGCGACGGCCCCACGGTTCGTTCTTCCACCACCGTCAGGGTTGCCGGCAGCGCACCCGAGCGGATCTGGACCGCGAGGTCGTTAGCCGACTCAACTGAGAAGTTCCCTGATATCTGTCCTGAACCACCAAGAATGGGTTCTCGGATGACCGGTGCCGACAGCACCTGGATATCAGGTGTCCCGTCGCTCTTGACGCCGTTGTCGAGCACGATTGCAAATGGACGGCCAACGTTCTGCGAGGTGAAGCGCCCGAACTCCACCGCCGCCTTCTGATTGAAGCGGAAAGCAATAATCGGCTGTCCGGTGTCTTGATCAAAACCTGGCTGGGCGGCGTCAAGATCTTCGCCGTAAATGATCGGAATTTCTCTCACAAGGTGCTCATAACCAGGTTGGTCAGCGTCCGGGTAGATGACGAACCCTAGTGGTACGCGTGTCTGCCGCGCCTCCTCGGCGGACATCGTCGGATGCACATCATGGAAAGTCAGCCGCGCGGTCTTGCCGATGAGCTCCTTGAGACGCTTTGTGTCGTCCAAGCCAGGGTACTGCACTAGGATACGGTCCACCCCCTGCCGCACGATGCTCGGCTCCGCGGTGCCGATATTATCGACACGCTTCCGGATCACCTCGATCGCCGATGTCACAGCATGGGTGATACGCTGCTGCATCCCCGCCGTGGTCGGTTCCACGTGGATGAACCCGTCCGACCCCTCCTCGACGTCGACATCATATCCCGCACCGCCGGAGAAGGCGTTGCCGAGCGGCTGGCGTATCTGCTGCAGTCGCCTTAAGGCTTCATCGAGCTTGCTCGGATCAACGAGTTTGACGCGGACCAAATCCTTTGTCTGCCCCAGGCCGGTGTACCGGATACGGGCATCGCGAAGCTGCTTTCGTACATCCCCCCGCAGCGACTTTAGCCAGTCCTTGCGCAACTCGTCTGAGTCCATCTGCAGCAACAAGTGCGCCCCGCCCTTTAAGTCGAGCCCCAGGCTCAGCTGCTTATGGGGCAGAAAGGTAGGCCAGGACTTCAAGGTTTGCTCGGAAAAGAAATTAGGCAGCGTTGCCAGCACGCCCATCAGGCAAACGAGCACGACGAAACCAATCTTGAAACGGCTGAAATGCAGCATGGAGCCTGACGCTCTTTTCTGTTTGCGCTGGTTGTCTATCGCCTAAGCAAGGGCCAGCGGCACGCCCTGCGCAGGGCCTTACCGCACAATGACACTGAGAAGGCTCAAGCCTGATCCTTAACCGGCTCGCCCTTGGAGCGAACCCCCATCAACGTTGACTTCAGCACCCGCACTTTCATCTGATCGCTGAGTTCAACCTCAATATCATCGGTGCCATCAGGCACCTTGGTCACCTTGCCAACGAACCCGCCTGAGGTCACCACGGTATCGCCCCGGCGAACCTTCGAGATCATATCCCGATGCTCCTTGGCGCGCTGCTGTTGCGGTCGGATCAACAGGAAATAAAAGATCACAACCATCAGCAGCATTGGGAACAGCACGCCAAGCCCGCCGAACGGGTCGCCGGCACCTTGTGCGTATGCGGGAGTAATAAACATCGCTTCTGATCGCGTCCTTATCGCTCGTAACGGAATGAACTAAGCGCCGGCGCCGCCAAATATGGCCTTGTACCGGAATCGACAGCTGGCCCATCCGGCACGCTGCTGCGCTCGTCCTCAATGGCAAGTTATTTCGTGCCGGAATATAGAGCGCGCGGGCCGCTTTGCAACAACGCCGACGCCGCAAGTGCGGCTTTGTCCGCACCATGTTCAACTATAGGCCGGACAGTCCCAATGTCACTCTAGCCAGTTGTTGCGCGTACGGGCTAAGTAAATCCGCTCCACTAGGCAACAACAATTAGTTAAAGACTTCAACAGGATCAAGAAAACATGGCCGACCGCGAGACCCCGCCAACCCAGAGTCTGGAAAACAATCTGGCCCGCATTGCCTCCTCGCTCGAGCGCCTCAGTCCGCCGCCGCCCGCCAAGCCGGACTTCTCCGTCACCCAGGCTTTCGTCTGGCGCCCACATCCGGAGTGCTTCGTGCCGGTGCCGAAGGTCAATCGTGTGCCTTTGCACCTGCTGAAGGGCCTGGATCACTCTGCCACCCAGCTCCTCGCCAACACCGAGCGATTCGCCGCCGGTATGCCAGCCAACAATGCCCTCCTGTGGGGCGCCCGCGGCATGGGCAAGTCCTCACTCGTCAAGGCCTGTCACGCCGAGGTAACCCATAAGCTCGCGAAAAACCACCGCGACCTGAAGCTGGTCGAAATCCATCGCGAGGATATCGAGACCCTGCCTCGTTGCCTAACCCACATGCGCCAGGATAGCGCCCGCTTCATCGTCTTTTGCGACGATCTCTCTTTCGACCGCGACGATACCTCCTACAAATCCCTGAAGGCGGTCTTGGAGGGCGGCATCGAAGGCCGGCCCGACAACGTCATTTTCTACGCCACCTCCAACCGTCGTCACCTGATGCCGCGCGATATGATCGAGAACGAGCGTTCGACCGCTATCAATCCCTCCGAAGCGGTCGAGGAAAAGGTCTCCCTGTCCGATCGGTTCGGCCTCTGGCTGGGCTTCCACAACGCCAGCCAGGACCAGTACCTGGAGATGGTCAACGGTTATGCCCGCCACCTTGGCCTCGCGATTTCCGATGAGGACCTGCGCCGCGAAGCACTCGAGTGGGCCATGACACGGGGCGCTCGTTCAGGCCGCGTTGCCTGGCAATACATCCAGGATGCCGCCGGTAGACTCGGCCAGAATATAGACCTGGATAATCCTTAAACCTACTGACAAGAAAAGGTGTTATGCTAATTAAATCGGCATTAGATTCCGCTTGGTTAAGAATTCGCGTGTATTTGTGACACTTTAGAATAACTATTTCCTGCCAGCACACGTAAGTTTTATCCGCGCGTCACTTGTCAGGAACACCCTGAATTTGCGAAATTTTTCGGGTCTCAACTCGGGCGAGAGAAGGTTCTATGCGCATTTGCAATCCCATGCTGGCTGCAGCGGTTGTATTGGCGAGCTTGACGGCCGCAAATGCGAACGAGACGATCAGCGGTGACACGCGGGCGGCTTCAATCAGTTTGGCCGCTCAACCGCCCATCTGGACTGCGGGGGATGATCTACAGGTCGGCATTCTGCGGGAAATCACAGCCCAGAAGCTCCGCCAGCCCAACGAAACGAAGTCCTACTGGCTCGACGAACTAGGCACAATCTATGCGGCACGCCTGAGCCAGCCTCTCTGGATCAAAGGCAATGCTCCTGCGCCGCGCGCCAAGAAAGTCTTGCGCCATCTTGCACGCGCCGACTACTGGGGCTTGCGTCCGTCCGACTACCGGTTTGACCTGCCAGCC
>JAUWFF010000395.1 GCA_030607105.1 Filomicrobium sp. | reverse complement strand
CGCGAGAACGTCGATATCACCAAGCCGGAGGCTACCCGCAAGACCCGCGAACAGGCGGTTTTCGTGGGCTCGCAGTATAAATTCGGCAAGTTTTTCAATTTTCAAGATGTGACTAATCGATCCTGCTTTTTTGTCTGCGGTGTCCAGCATCACGCCAACGAATCCAGCATCCGCCATGATTTCGACGAGGTCGAAATCCGGCTCCCGATCGGCAAACAGAACTCCGACGAGTTGTGCCCTACTGAGGTGGCAGCCTGCCAGCCTGGAGATCACGGCACGACGGTCTCCGCCACTTTGGAAGCCGATCTTGACGTAGTCAACGCCGGTAGCCGCCATCCTTCTTGCGGCGTTGCACACTGGTTCGGGTGCCATCGGCAGGTCGCCGATGGTTGCGCTGACCGGCGTCATCTGCTGCAAGCCATTCGCCGCGATCTCAGCGCCAATCGCGGCAACAGTCGAAACCGGCAAGGCACCCAGTGCCCCCAAGGAGGGATCCTTCGCATCGATAAGGTCTGCGCCCGCGCTGAGGCAGACACGAGCTTCAGCTGGCGAAGTCACACTCGCCAGCATTAGCGGAGGATCAATAGTGATGCGCGGCGCCAGCGAGTTCATTCAGGCACTCTCGAACAAGCGCATGCGCCAAGCCAGAACCTTTTCACGATCGAGCCGCTCGTCGGGGCTGAGATCAACGCCGCTGTCTTGGACAATGCGTGCGGGCCGGCCACCAAGCCGGATCAGACGCGTCGCCAGCATGACCGCCTCGATGCGGTCATGCGTAACAAAAAGAACCGTAGTAGGCCGCCGGTTCCACAATTCGATGAGTAGCGCCCTCAGGCTATCGGCGCTTGGGTCATCCAGCGAAACGAACGGCTCGTCCATCAATAGTACGTCGGGCTCTATGACGAAGGCTCGCGCCAAAGCCGCACGTCTTTGCATGCCCAAAGAAAGTCGCTCCGGATAGGCATTGGCCGCCTCGCTCAGCCCGACGCGGGCGAGGATGGCCGCCACCCGCTCCTCGGCATCCTTACAGTCTTCATCGAGAACGAGGCTGACATTCTCTTCGACCGTCCGCCATGGCAGCAGGCGAGGCGTCTGGAACATAAAGGACAGTTTGCCCGTATCCGCTCCAAACGTCACATTGCCTTGGTAATCAGTATCGAGGCCGGCGACGATATTCAGCAAGGTCGACTTGCCACATCCCGATGGCCCCGTAAGCACGACGAATGAGCCGCGCTCGACCGTCAGCTCTACACCGCCCAGCACGGCTTGCTCTGGCCGCTCGGCGATCGCCGGGAACACCTTCTGCTTGATCGAAACTTGGATCGCGGGTTCACCTTGTTTCATCGGCGCCACCGGTTGACGCGCGCTTCCAGCGGCTGCAGGACACCGATTTCGATGATCTGCACCACCAAGATGAACGCTATCGCGTAGGCCAGGATCATCGGCACGTCGAACAACTGGAACGCCAGATGAAGCTGGTGCCCCACGCCATTCGGGCGGCCGAGAAGTTCCACCACCAAAACGATTTTCCAAACGAGCGCCAGTCCGCCGCGAGCGGCCGCCGCAAAGAACGGTGCCAGCTGCGGTATCGTCACATGGCGCAACGTCTTCCAGGTTCCGAAGCGGTAGATCGTGGCCATTTCTGCAAGGTCACGCGAGAGGCTGCGAGCGCCTTCGCGCACCGTCACCGCAACATTGGGGATCTTGTTTATCGCAACCGCCAGAATGGCCGCGACTTCCGTAAGTCCGAACCAAACATAGCAAAGAATGATGGTCACTAGCGCCGGCAGATTGAGGAAGAAAATGAGCCAGGTATCGAAGAACTGATCGGCACCTTTTGCCCGTCCCAGCGCGATACCGATGGCGCAGCCGATGACCATCGCCAAAAAGAAGGAAACTGCCACGCGCGCCAGCGTTATGCCGACATGGTAGCCAAGTTCGCCACTGGCGGCCTCGGACACAAACGTGGCGCCAACTTCCAGAGGGCCAGGAAACAGGCGGCTCTGCAGCAGTGCGGCAACGAGTGCCCACAAGGCCAACAGCGTCAGAAACGAAATCAGCGTCCAGCCAAGCCGGCCGATCAGCACGCTACCGACGACCCCGCGTCCAACCCGCCCCGTTCCAACCGTTTGGTGTTCAAGCGCCATGGAAGAGTGCCGGATCAAATTTCGTGTTGCTGCCAACGAGTGTCTTTTCACCGAGTTCGACGAGCAACCTGAAGAGCTTTTCTGCCGAAGCCGATTGTTCCGAAGACCAACCCTGTGGAATGCCGGAGCGATAGTAGGCCTTGAGCGCCTCAAACTCCGCGTCACTCTGTACGCGCATGCGGGGTTTTAATCGGGTCCAGGCATCTTCGGACGTCGCCAGTACGCCGTTTGCGGCGTTGATCGCTGACAGGAAGTTGCTGATCTCTTGCTTCTTGCCGGCCGTCTTTTTCTCATCCCAGATGAACCCGACAAGCGATGGTACCGGCGAAATCCCAAGCCCTGATAGGACGTCGGCCATCGAGATCAGCTCTCGATAACCGGAGCCTTTTAGGCGGGCCGAGAACGTCCAGAAATTCAAT
>JAUWFF010000242.1 GCA_030607105.1 Filomicrobium sp. | reverse complement strand
GTCACTGAGCGCGGGGCCTCGTATGGCTACAATACGCTTGTGACGGATATGCGCGGATTGCCGATTATGGCGGAGACCGGCTGTCCGGTGATTTTTGATGCGACGCACTCCGTGCAGCAGCCGGGGGGGCAGGGTACATCTTCGGGGGGCGACCGGAGATTTGTCCCAGTCTTGGCGCGTGCCGCTGTGGCGGTTGGCGTCGCCGGGCTGTTCATCGAGACGCATGACGACCCTGACAATGCTCCATCAGACGGCCCCAATATGGTTCCTTTGAAGGATTTTGAGGGTTTGCTTCGAGACCTGATGGAGATTGATACGGTGGTCAAACGACAAGCGCATGCAAGCTAGCGGTGGCGCAATCCCGTTACAAAGGTCTTTGCCAGTGCACGGGCTAATTATTAGCGGCCAGCGAGATACAGGCGTTATGAGTGCAGGCATCATTACCCGCGACGAGGCTTGCGGCATTAAGTGTGGCAAGCGTCGTGAAAGTTATGAAGAGGCCGGCTGCTAGCAAAACGGTTATTGACGCGAATGTACTCCAGAAATTGTCGCCCATCAGTTTAAACCCCAGCGCCAAGTAGAAAGTAGTGGCAACCCGCCTCCCCCGGCAGGTGAACACCTATCCAGTAGCGAGAGTAACCGACTTCAAGAGATTCTGCGACTCTTCGTCGCAAAGAAAATTGATCAGAGAAGAAAAATTCGCCGGGCGCGGCGTGCTTGCATCGGCTGAACCGTCCAGGGGTTCTGCTCGTTAAAGCAACCGTGTCGGACGTTCTGGAGGGAACCTGGTGAAAATTGCTGTTGTCGGCGCTGGGATTTCAGGTCTCAGCGCGGCTTGGTTGCTGTCGAAGCGTCACGATGTCGTTTTGTTCGAACGAAACGCGCATGTCGGTGGGCACAGCGATACAGCAGACGTGCTTGAAGCCGAGCTCTGTAGCGTCCCGGTCGATACCGGCTTTATCGTTTACAATGAGCACACCTATCCCAACCTCGTGGCGCTGTTCGAGCATTTGGGGGTCGAGACGTCGGCCACCGAAATGAGTTTTTCGGTGTCGCTGGGGGACGGGGCTTACGAATACTCGGGAAACGGCGCTGCGGGGTTGTTCGCGCAGCGGCGTAATCTGCTCAGCCCGACGCACTGGTTCATGGTGCGCGACATCGTGCGGTTTTTCGGTGAAGTGTCGGAGCTCGATGCGGGCAGCATTGATCCCAACCTAAGCATCGGCGACTGGCTGGTTTCCAGCGGTTATGGAGATGCTTTTGTTTGTCGGCACATCCTACCCATGGGGGCGGCAATCTGGTCTACGCCGGCGAATGTGATGCTGGGTTTTCCCATGGCGGCGTTTGCGAGGTTCCTTTCTAACCACGGACTGCTCATCCCGGATGTCGCAAAACGCCCGATTTGGCGAACGGTGCGTGGTGGCAGCCGCGAGTATGTTCGACGCGTGCTCGCGGACTACAAGGGCACGCACGAGGTTGAGGCGCCCGTTGTTTCGGTGGAGCGAGCGGTCAATGGTGTGCGTTTGATGACACGCGACGGGCGTTCGGCGTTGTTCGATCATTGTGTGATCGCAACCCATGCGAACGAGGCGCTTGCGCTTCTTGATGATGCGGACGCCGCCGAGCGTGCGCTTCTCGGAGCGTTTTCATATTCAAAGAATGAAACTTATCTACATACCGACGCGCAACTGATGCCAAAGCGCAAGCGCGCTTGGTCGAGCTGGAATTATGTGGGTGACGGCAAAAGCGAGCAGCTGTCGGTGAGTTATTGGATGAACAGGCTGCAGCCATTGGAGACCAACAACGACTACTTCGTTACACTTAATCCTTGGCGTTCGATTGCCGAGGACCGGGTTCTCAAACACCTCACCTATGAACATCCGGTATTTGACGTCGGTGCAATGACTGCGCAGCGCGAACTATGGTCCCTGCAGGGCCGTCGCCGAACATGGTTTGCGGGAAGCTACTTTGGGTATGGGTTCCACGAAGACGGCTTGCAGGCTGGGTTGGCAGTTGCTGAGGATCTTGGAGGTGTCGTCCGGCCGTGGTTGGTTGAACGAGCGCGGGATCGTATCCTGTCGCCGGCGGCCCGGGGTGCTCCTGGCCACGTGGAAGCGGTGCAGTGACGCTGGATGATGCGATTTATGAGGGAGATGTTGTTCACAGGCGATTACGGCCGGTTCAACATGCGCTGGCTTATCGCGTGTTCTCACTGCTCGTTGACGTTGACCGGCTGGAGGAAACGGCATCCAAGCTGAGGCTCTTGTCATACAATAAAGTCAACTTCGTAAGTCTGCATGACCGGGATTTCGGGTCAGGTGACGGGGTCAGCATAGCCGGGCAAGCGCGTCGGATTTTTGAGGCGGCGGGCTTCGAAACCGCTGGTGCACGCATTCTTCTGCTGGCCTATCCCAGAGTGTTTGGATACGCCTTCAATCCCCTCAGCGTCTATTTTCTCGTCGGTGGAGATGGGCGTCTCATCGCGTTGAATTATGAGGTCTCCAATACCTTTTCCGAGCGCAAAGATTATGTCGTCGATGCTGGTTGCGAGAGCGCGGAAGGCGTTTACGGGCAAGGTTGCCGCAAGGAACTTTTTGTATCTCCATTTGCTGCCCGGAGTGGAACCTATCATTTTCGAGTGCGGCACAAGCACGATCGATTGACAGTCGGCGTTGCTTACGCCGATGCTGATGGGCCGCTGATCAAGACCTATTTTTATGGGCGGGTAAAGCCCCTTGGTGACCGGCTTCTTGGTGCATTGCTGATCCGGCTGCCGCTCATGACGTTCAAGGTTATTGGGGCCATTCACTACGAAGCCCTGAAACTTTGGCTTAAGGGCGTGCCGCTTGTCGAAGGACACAGCTCCCCGCGTTTCTCAGTGAGTTATTCCAAGGGTCTTCCGCGCCGCGCGCGACGGACGTTAGATTATTAGGATCAGGTCGAGACATGGTCGATCATAATGCTGCGTTGGACGAAGGATTTCAGAAGGAGAGCCGGTTTGACGAGATTGCGGCCCGGCTGCTGACCTCGAGGTTGTCCGACGTCACGCGCGGGCGACTGCGTTTGACGCTTCCTTCGGGTCTCAGCGTCGATATCGGTCGCGGCGGCGAGATCGAGGCCGTGCTGCGATTGAACTCCTACGCACTCGTCTGGCGCGCCATGCGTCGTGGCATGATCGGTTTTGCGGACAGCTACATGAACCAGGAGATCGAGACGCCTGATCTCGGTGCGGTCATGCGCTTCTTTCTGGCGAATTTTTCGACATTCGACAGCGCTGGCGGTGGTTGGTTCAGAACGCGGATTTTCGATCGGCTTGGGCATCGGCGCAGAGCCAACACGAGGGCGGGTAGCCGGCGCAACATCGCAGCTCACTATGACTTGGGAAACGCTTTCTACGCGCTTTGGCTCGATTCCAGCATGACCTACTCCAGCGGGATCTATGACTGCGGGACGGAAACACTGGCCGAGGGGCAAGAAGCCAAATGCCGATTGATTCTCGATACAGCCGCTGTTGAACCAGACAACCAAATACTGGAGATCGGCTGCGGTTGGGGCAGCATGGCGGAGCGGCTGGTGCAGGCGGGCGGTGACGTGACGGCGATTACCGTTTCGGCGGAGCAGTTTGAGCACGCACACTCGCGGATTGTAAAAGGCGGATTGGGTCACCGGGCCGATGTGCGTTTTCAGGATTATCGTGACGTAGAGGGAGAATTCGACAGGATCATTTCAGTGGAGATGATCGAAGCCGTTGGTGAGGAGCATTGGGCTCATTACTTCCACCAGCTCAAAGAGCGTCTGGTTCCGGGCGGGCATGCCGTCATCCAAGCGATCACGATCAGGGAAGAAAGCTTCGAAGCCTAC
>JAUWFF010000326.1 GCA_030607105.1 Filomicrobium sp. | reverse complement strand
GGTCGCGGCGCCAGCCATTCAGCACGGGCAGATCAGGGTTTTCGTGACGGGCTATTTTTTCTAGCTCTGAGGCATCGGCGATGAGGCGTGGTGCAACACCGTGGCGGGCGGCGGCGGATTTCAGGAGCACTTTCAGCAGTTCCAGAGTTGCGGAAGCTTCAGCTGAAAGTGGCTGTCCCTGACGCAGCGCGGGGACGCCTTCCACGTCACGGCCGAGACCTTCGTTGACCGCGGTAACAATCTCCTTGGCGCGCGCTGACCGGGAGAAACCGTCGGGCAGTGACCGCAGACCCGCGAGCTCCTCGGTTGTGCGAGGTGCGAGATTGGCTAGGTCGTAGAGGGCGTCATCGCGCAAAATGCGCTGCCGGGGGACGTTTTGCTTTTGGGCGGCGCGTTCGCGCCAAGCAGCCAGCGACATCAGGACCGCCATCGCGCGGCGGTTCTTGACCTTCGCCTTTAGGCGTTGCCAGGCGTCCTCTGGATGTTGTTCGTAGGTTGCCGTGTCGGTGAGTGTTGCCATTTCCTCGTCAAGCCATGAGGCGCGGCCTGATTTTTCCAGTTCGGCCCTCAGATGGCGGTAGACATCGCGCAGATGGGTGACGTCGCCGAGGGCGTATTGGAGCTGTTTGTCGGTCAATGGGCGCTTTGACCAGTTGGTAAAGCGGGAGGATTTATCGAGCTGCGCGCCGGTTATGGAGCGGACGAGGTTGACGTAGCTGATTTGGTCACCAAAGCCGCACACCATCGCGGCGACCTGTGTATCGAAGACCGGAGCGGGTATGAAACCTGATCCAATGTGAAATATTTCGAGGTCCTGGCGGGCGGCATGGAAGACCTTGACCTGGTCTTTGATCGCCATCATCTCCCAAAAAGGTTTTAAGTCGAGGTCGGGGGAGAGTGGGTCAATGGTTGCGGCGGTTTCCGGGCTGGCGACCTGGATCAAGCAGAGATTTGGATAATAAGTCTGCTCACGCATGAACTCTGTATCCACCGTGACGAATTCGGCGGATGAAAGTTCGTGGCAGAGTTTTGCGAGTGCGGGGGTGGTCGAGATTGGTGTCATGTTGAACAGCGCTATAACGCATCGCGGGCGATTTGTCGCCTGTCGGGCCCCTGGGGTCCTGCGCGGGGGTGTTGGCGTGCTTTGCCATAGGGTGTGAAAGGGCAATGGCCCGGCTTGACATCGCTTAGGCCGCGTGCGCTTTTCCGGCGTTGATTTGGGCCACCAATTTCTAGACTACAGCACTCGAGGCAAGACCGATCATGGCTGAAGTGAACGGCAAGGGTACAGGCGCGGAAATTCACCGGTATCGTTCGCATACCTGTGGGGCTCTGCGCTCGGGGGATATCGGCTCGCAGATTCGTCTTTCGGGTTGGGTTCATCGCGTGCGCGACCATGGTGGCGTGCTGTTCATCGATCTGCGTGACCACTACGGTTTAACACAGGTTGTGGCTGATCCGGATAGCCCCGCCTTCCAAGCTGCTGAGACGGTGCGCTCGGAATGGGTGATCCGCGTGGATGGGCGGGTGCGCGAGAGGCCCGAAGGCACCTTGAATCCTGAGCTTTCGACGGGCGAAATCGAGGTCTTCGCAACCGAGATCGAGGTTCTATCGAAGGCTGAGGAGATCCCTGTTCCGGTGTTTGGCGAGCCGGATTATCCCGAGGATATGCGGCTCACTTACCGGTTCTTGGACCTTCGGCGTGAAACGCTGCACACCAATATCATGCGCAGGCTCGAGGTGATCCGGTTCATGCGCCGGAAGATGGAGGAGGCGCAGTTCTTCGAATTCGCGACACCGATCCTGACGGCGTCATCGCCAGAGGGTGCACGGGACTTCTTGGTGCCGTCGCGGCTGCACGAGGGCAAGTTCTATGCGCTGCCGCAGGCCCCTCAGATTTATAAGCAACTCTTGATGGTGTCGGGTTTTGATCGTTATTTCCAGATTGCGCCGTGTTTCCGTGATGAGGACCCGCGTGCGGACCGGCTGCCAGGGGAGTTCTACCAGCTCGATGTTGAGATGAGTTTTGTCACGCAAGAGGACATCTTCCAGACGATGGAGCCGGTCATCCGGTCGGTGTTTTCGGAATTCGCAGAAGGCAAGCGGGTAACCGACGTCTTCCCGCGCATTCCCTACGATGAGGCGATCGCAAAGTACGGCTCGGATAAGCCGGACTTGCGCAACCCAATTGAGATGCAGGACGTCACGGAGCATTTCCGTGGTTCCGGCTTCAAGGTCTTCGCCGGCATGATCGAGAAGGACCCTAGGGTTCGGGTGTGGGCGATACCGGCGCCAACGGGTGGGTCGCGTGCTTTCTGCGACAGGATGAATTCCTGGGCGCAAGGTGAGGGGCAGCCGGGGCTCGGGTACATCTTCTTCCGAGACGGCGAGGGTGCCGGTCCTATCGGCAAGAACATAGGAGCGGAACGGGCGGCGGCCATTCGCGAGCAGCTCGAGCTTAAGGACGGAGATGCCGTTTTCTTCGCAGCCGGCAATCCGCGTAATTTCCATAAATTCGCCGGCTCCGCGCGTGACCGGATTGGTCAGGAGCTGAAGCTTCTTGACGAAGACCAATTCGCGCTGTGCTGGGTCGTGGACTTCCCGATGTACGAATGGAACGATGACGAGAAACGCATCGAATTCTCGCATAACCCTTTCTCGATGCCGCAGGGCGGGCTTGAGGCTTTGGAGGCGGCGGAAAGCGATGATGATCTGCTGGCGCTCAAAGCCTGGCAGTATGACTTGACGTGCAATGGCTCTGAGATCGCTTCGGGATCAATCCGAAACCACCTTCCTGACAGCATGGTCAAGGCGTTCGGTCATGCCGGGCTCGGTGCCGACGTGGTGAAGGAGCGTTTCGGTGGGCTTTACCGAGCGTTCCAATACGGACCGCCGCCGCACGGCGGTATGGCCGCCGGTATCGATAGGATCGTCATGCTTCTGGTTGGCGCGGCGAATCTGCGGGAAGTATCGTTGTTCCCGATGAACCAGCAGGCGCAGGACTTGTTGATGGGTGCTCCGGCGGAAGCGACCGCGGCGCAGTTGCGTGAACTCTCCTTGAGGATTATCGGCGACGCGGCGAAGAAGGGCTAAGGATTGAAGCGCTGTGGCAGGTTCCCGTCGTGCTCTCAGCTAGCCCATTGCGGTCAACTCCGGCCTTGAATTTGCGGTCGTGCGTAT
>JAUWFF010000338.1 GCA_030607105.1 Filomicrobium sp. | reverse complement strand
AGCCATGCCGGCCGACGCTATCGTGGTGCAGCGTGCGCCCATCGCGCAAAGGCACCCGCACCAGATCGCGTTTGGCCGATTCAGTCGCCTTGCGGATCGCCTCGGGCACCTCACGCGCCTTGCCATGACCGAAGCCGACGCGTCCCTTCAGATCGCCAACCACGACCAGCGCGGCAAAACCGAAGCGCTTACCGCCCTTGACCACTTTCGCCACGCGGTTGATGTGCACCAGCTTGTCGGAAAACTCGCTATCGCGTTCTTCGCGATCTCGACCCCGACGGCCACCTTCTGGAGAACGTGCCACGAACTAAATCCTCTCGAGCATTAGAATTTCAACCCGCCTTCGCGGGCGGCATCGGCAAGCGCTTTGATGCGCCCATGAAACAGAAACCCGCCGCGATCGAACACGACACTCTTCACTCCCGCCGCCGTCGCACGCTCGGCCAGGAGTTTACCGACAGCCGCCGCAGCATCCTTGTCGGCACCCGTCTTCAGATCGCCGCGCAGTTGCTTTTCAAGCGACGAAGCCGCAGCCAGCGTCCGGCCGCCGTCATCATCGATCACCTGCGCATAGATATGCTTCGAAGACCGGTGCACCGACAAACGCGGACTCTCCTGCGACTTCTTCTTCAAAGCCCGGCGCACGCGGTCGCGCCGTTTGATAAAGTTCTTCGAAACCGAGGCCATCTCGTTCGTTCCTATTTCTTCTTGCCTTCCTTGCGGAAGATGTACTCGCCCTGATAGCGCACGCCTTTGCCCTGGTAGGGCTCGGGCGGCCGGTAACCCCGGATCTCCGCCGCGACCTGTCCGACGAGCTGTTTGTCTATACCGCTGATCGTGATGACTTCTTGCTTGGCACCCGACACGGCGACCTGCACGTCCTGCGGAATCTTGTGCACGACGTCATGACTGAACCCGAGGTTGAGCTGCAGGTCCTTGCCTTTCATCGCCGCGCGATAGCCGACACCCTGGATCTCAAGGGTCTTGGAAAAACCCTTAGTTACACCTTCGACCAGGTTCGACACCTGAGTGCGTGACATGCCCCACATGGCCCGTGCCTGCTTGGATTCGTCGTTCGGTTTAATGACAATGCTATCCGCCGATTGCTGGACTGAACAGACGTCTGGCACCGTGAACGACAATTCGCCCTTGGAGCCTTTCAACTTTACCGTCTGGCCTTCCAGCTTGACCGTGACACCGGACGGCAGCTCGACTGGCTTTTTACCGATACGTGACATAACCGTTCCATTGCACCGGCAGCGTTTCGCCGGGTCCCACCATTAGAATACGTTGCACAAGATCTCGCCGCCGACGTTCTCCTCACGGGCACGCGCATCCGACATCACACCGCGCGGCGTTGACAGGATCGAGACACCAAGCCCATTTGCGACCGTCGGCAGTTCCTTGACCGGCGAGTAGACCCGGCGGCCCGGCTTGGACACGCGCTTGATCTGCTTGATTGCCGGCTGACCGTTGAAATACTTCAGCTCGATCTCGAACTCCGGGTGCTCACCTTTTTGCTCGATGCGCACGTAGCCGCGAATGAAGCCTTCCGACTCCAACACGTCTAGCACACGGCCGCGCAGCTTGGAGGCCGGCGTCGAAACCTTGGGGCGGCGGCGAAGCTGAGCGTTGCGGATGCGGGTGAGCATATCGCTAAGCGAATCGTTGATTGACATCTAACGTTACCCTTCCTCACCAGCTCGACTTTACAACACCAGGGATACGGCCCTGGCTCGCCAACTCACGCAGCATATTCCGGCACACCTTCAGCTTGCGATAATAGCCGCGCGGGCGCCCTGTGATCTCACAGCGGTTACGCACACGAACCTGCGCTGAATTGCGCGGAAGTTCGGCAAGCTTCAGCCGTGCCGCGAAACGCTCTTCGGGCGGGCTCGATAGATCTGTTGTCAGCGCCTTTAGACGTTTGCGCTTTTCCGCGTACTGCTGTGCAAGCTTGCGACGCTTCTCGTTGGTCTGTTTTTTTCCGACTTTCGCCATTCTCTACTTTCTCCAAAGGCCTTTCGGGGAAAAGCCCCGAGGTCCTCTAGAGCCCGCGCCGCAATTCATTCACGCCGCGGTCTCTAAACCCAAATTCCTGTCGCCCACATTCCCGGTGCCAGGCTTCCCGGTATTTCCACTACCTAGTTCTTGCGGAACGGAAAATTCATGGCCCTCAGCAATTCTCGTGCTTCATCATCGTTTTGCGCGGAGGTGCAAACGACAACGTCCATGCCCCAGACTTCATCGACTTTGTCGTAGTCGATTTCCGGGAACACAATGTGTTCTTTGATGCCGACGGCAAAGTTGCCACGACCGTCGAAGCTCTTCGGATTAAGACCTCTGAAGTCCTTGATCCGTGGCATCGCGATCGTCACCAGACGGTCGAGAAACTCGTACATCCGGTCGCCGCGCAGAGTTACTTTGGTGCCCAGCGACATGCCCTCGCGAACCTTGAAACCGGCGATCGATTTGCGTGCCGTCGTAATGACCGCTCTCTGGCCGGCAATCTTGGCCAAATCGCCGCTCGCGCTCTCGACCTTCTTACGGTCGGCTACAGCTTCGCCGACGCCCATATTGATGACGATCTTTTGGACCTTCGGGATCTGCATCGGGTTCTTGTAGGAGAACTTCTCCTTGAGCTGCCCGCGCACGACATCCAGATAGAACTTCTTCATGCGCGGCTGATAGCCGGCCGGGCGCGGGGACGGCGGCGCCATTGCGGAGGCGTCACCCTTCTTGTCCTTTTTCTTCTTCTTGGCCCCATCCTGGGCCTGCTGTGTCTCGGCCATCGCTTAGCTACTCTTCTCTGCAATCACTTCGCCCGATCGCTTGGCGACACGCACCCGGGTGCCATCTTCTAGGGTCTTCACGCCAATGCGCGTGGGCTTTCCATCGCGCGGGTCCTCATGCGCCAGATTCGACACGTGAATGGGCGCTTCTTTGGAAATGATCCCGCCCTCATCCTTTGCCGTCTGCCGCTGATGCCGGCGAACCATATTGACACCGCGCACCAACGCTCGTGCCTCTTTCGGACGGACCTCGATCACTTCACCGCGCTTACCTTTGTCACGGCCGGTGAGCACGATGACACGATCGCCT
>JAUWFF010000142.1 GCA_030607105.1 Filomicrobium sp. | reverse complement strand
AGGCGATGACGCAGGCGGCTCGGATGATTTGCCTGGTTACGGCGCGTGAAACTGACATTGCGCGTCTCGCGGATGATGCGGACGCAAGATCACGGGCGCAGGCCCGCGTGGCATTGCTGACGCCGGTGGCGAAAGCCTATGCAACCGACGTTGGCTGCGAAGTCGCGTCGCTTGGCGTGCAGGTGCACGGCGGGATGGGCTTCGTGGAGGAAACAGGGGCCGCGCAATACTATCGCGATGCTCGCATTCTGCCGATCTATGAGGGCACCAATGGCATCCAGGCTATTGATTTGGTGACGCGGAAATTGCCGATGGAAGGCGGCGCCGTCTTGCAGGCTTACCTACAGGAACTCGGTCAGATCGTGAAGGAAGTGACCCGGTCCAACAGGGTTGCATTTGGCGCTATGGGCGAGCGGCTTGGTGAGGCTTTGGCGAGCTTGGGTGAAGCATCGGCATGGCTAGGCGGAGCGTTGCGCTCCAATCCACAGGCGGCATTGGCCGGAGCTACGCCCTATCTGCGGCTGTTCGGGATCACGGCAGGTGGCTGTTATCTGGCGTGCGGAGCGCTTGCCGCGGGCAAGCATGGCGAAGATGCCGAGCGATCCGTCGATCTGGCTCGGTTTTTTGCTGAGAATATTGCCGTTCTGGCGCCGGGCTTGACGGCTTCGGTCACCAACGGAGCGGACTCGCTTTTGGGAATTCCTTTGGAAAGGTTTCGTGCATGAGCGTTGATGAAGTCGACGTCCAGGCCGGCGACGGAATGAATGTTATCCGGCTGGTGCGGCTGGCGAAGAAGAACGCGTTATCGGTGGCGATGTACCGTGCACTCTCGGAAGGGCTGGAAGCCGGTGAGCGGGACGGCAGCATCGGCGTGCACGTGCTGTTCGGTAGTGAGGGTGTTTTTTCGGCGGGCAATGACATCGGCGATTTCCTCGCACAGGGCGGTGGTACGGGGGCGGGGTTTGATGATGGGCTGCGTTTCCTGCGACTCCTGCCGATGCTGAGGAAGCCGATCGTTGCCGGGGTTGATGGCCTGGCGGTTGGTATTGGCACGACGGTCCTGTTCCACTGCGATCTTGTCTATGCCAGTGCGCGCTCGGTGTTCTCGACGCCGTTTGTTGATTTGGGGCTGGTGCCGGAGGCGGGCTCGAGTCTTCTATCGCCGCAACGTCTTGGGTATGCCCGCGCCTTCGAGCTACTGGTTCTCGGCGAGCCATTCAGCGCCGAGCGGATGCTGGCGGCGGGGCTTGTTAACGCCGTCGTCGACGAAGGCGACGTCGAAAAGACGGCTCTAAGCTCGGCGCGCAGGCTTGCTGCAAAGCCGGCTCAGGCGGTGGCTTTGTCGCGATCACTACTACGGGGTGATCTGGTTCCCCTCGGCGAGCGGATCGAAGCGGAGGTGCGGCTGTTTAAGGAACGCTTGTCGTCGGCGGAAGCGCAGGCGGCCTTTGCGGACTTCTTGCACAAGCCCCCGGCCAGCGACGGTGCGGCTGACTGATTGTTGCCAAGGCAGCAGGATATGCATGACCGGGAACCTTGACGGAGATTGATGAGGATGCGCGTTCGTTGGATGCAGCTCGCGTTCGTTGGTTTCGTCGTGGGCGGGCTGTTCTTGGCCGCCGGTGCTCCCGTTCATTCGCATTGGTTCACCAAGCTTCTGAGGGAAGCCGGTGAAGCGGGTCAGGATGCGGCTACGACGGTGCCGCGTCTTGGAATCGGTGCGCTTGATGAGGCCACCGCGATGCTCCGGCGCGTGCCTTTGACGGGCGAAGCGCGGGTCGCGTTCGCGGCACATGCGACGCCTGAGGGGCATTGGAAATTCACCAATCGGGATGGAGCTGTGTTCACGGCGGCGACGCCCGATGAGATGGGGCGGGTGACCAAAACCCTGGCGCCAGATGCGCCGGAGGCACAGTCGCTCAGTCTTTATCTTTCCAGCGATACCGTTTTCCTGCAGCCGGACCTGATTTCGAATCTGTCCGAGGGAGCGCGGCTTTATATGGTGCTTGGGGAGCAATCCTTTCCACTTGGACGGCTGGGTGGCGGTTCTGCGGATAACCTGCACGCGCGCGTGCGTCCAAATGTGCTCGTCAGGGTTGGCGAGAGAGTGGCTTTCAAGGAGGCCGTCTGGCAACTTGAGCGTCAAGTGCCGCGCGGAAAAGTCCGTGTTCTTGCGCTGCGGCCTGGCGGTGCGGCGAGCCTGGCTCCCAAACCGCGGCTCGACAAAAGCAGCGGTCTGTCGATTGCCGACGAGGTTGATCCAGGCCGGCTGGCGGAAGCCCTGTCCAGCATCGGCGGGCAGACGGCCCTCGTAACGGGCCGTATTGAAGGTGATCTCCTGCACGTGCTTCCGGCATCGGGAGGGGAACAGACGCTATCACTGACGGCGCTACGCGAAACAGCCAAGCGAGCCGATGTCAATCTGGTCTTTTTGCATTCCGCCAAGCCGCTGCAACCGGGTGGGCGGAACTGGTTGTGGCAGACAATAGAAGTCGGCGGGCTCAGCAATGCACTTGCAAGAGCTACCTTCGGAGACTTCCTTGACGCGCTGGCCGATGGGCGTGGTCAATTCAAGGTTTCGGCTGGCACCCCGAGCAATGGACGGGTTCTCATCGAGGCAATTCCCGAGACATCCGGCAGGGATCTTGTCGATCGCGTCGGAACTTGGGTTGGTGACGCGGTGTCGGACGTCGCCGGCCAAGTGGTGACCGACAGTGTGTCAGCATTCATGACCTCGGAAGTCAGGCAGCGCGAACTCGACCAACGGATCGTCCCTGGCATTCCGTCGGATATCCAATTCTATTACATCGGCGCTTTGGTGATGGGCGTCATTGGATGGGGCGTTGCATCAGGTTGGTGGAGGATGATCTGGCCGAGTGAGGAGCGCGGCGAATATCGAGGCAGTTTTGGCTTCGATGCAGCGCGGTTGGTGCGTGGGTTGGTGTTTGTTTTCGTCTTTCTACCGATCTTCGGGCCGTTTGCCTTACTGGCTATGCTGCTCTTACAACTTATGAATATCCTATTTATGCCGATGCGCTTTGTGCAGCGGTTATTCGGCTACGCAATGGCGGGAGGCCCGTGACGGTGTCGTAGATTGCCTCTAGCTTGTAGCGAGTGGTCAAATGGAGCGGCAGAGATGGCAGAGCTTAGCGGAAAGACATTACTCATCACAGGAGCCAGCCGTGGTATCGGGCTTGCCATCGGGTTACGGGCTGCTCGTGATGGCGCTAATGTCGCTATTCTCGCCAAGACTGCCCAGCCGCACCCGAAACTGAAGGGCACTATCTTCACTGCCGCCGCCGAGATCGAAGCCGCTGGTGGACGGGCACTGCCCTTGCAGTGTGACATCCGGGATGACGCGCAAATCGAGTCCGCCGTGGCTCAGACGGTAGCCGCATTTGGTGGGATCGACATTTGCGTCAACAACGCGTCGGCTATTTCCCTGACGAAGCTCGCTGACTCAGAGCCGAAGCGTATGGATCTGATGTTTGGTATCAATACTCGCGGAGCGCTGCTGGTGACCAAGGCCTGCCTGCCGTACCTAAAGCAGGCGGAAAACGCGCACGTACTGATGATCTCGCCGCCGCTCGACATGAAACCGCAGTGGTTTGCAGGACACGTTGCCTATTCGATCGCAAAGTACGGGATGAGCCTTGCGGTTCTGGGGCTGGCGCGTGAGCTCAAGGATGATCGGATCGCTGTCAATGCTCTTTGGCCACGCACGACGATCGCGACGGCGGCGATCGAGAATGTGCTGGGCGGAGACACGCTCATGCGGATGAGTCGTAAACCCGAGATACTGGGGGACGCCGCGCATCTTATCTTCCGGCAGTCGGCGACAAAGTTCAGCGGTAATTTCCTCATTGATGATACGTTCTTGCACAAAGTCGACGGGGTAAATGACTTTGATGTCTACAAGGTCGAGCCAGATGCCTTGCTGGCTCCTGATTTTTTTGTCCCGGCAGACTCGCGGCCACCACCCGGTGTGACGCTCGCACCAGCCTCCATGCTGAAATGAACGTTTAGATCGTAAGGCGGTTTGAGGACAGGGCGCACTTTGCGTGACAGAGCCGCAGCCTTTACGGTAAGGCTTGGACAAACAAGAACCTAAAGGAAACGCGCGAGGGCCAGCAGCCGAATGCCCACACTTCTCATTACCCATCCCTGTTTCGTAGATCATGATACCGGCCCAGGCCATCCGGAGCGACCGGATCGCATGCGGGCGATTGATCGGGTGCTGGCGCATGATTACTTCAGCGATCTAGTGCGCGAAGAGGCGCCGTTGCGGGACGATGTCGAGGAACAAATCCTATTGGCGCACCCCAAGCGATATCTAGACATGATCAAGGATGCACGACCTGAAGCGGGTGAGGGTCGTGTGCATCTGGATGGTGATACGGTGATGTCGCCGGGCAGTTGGAAGGCGGCCGTCCGCGCCGTCGGCGCCGGACTTCGCGCCGTCGATCAGGTGATGGACAAAGGGTCAGGGATCCGAAACGCTTTTTGCCAGGTGCGTCCATGTGGGCACCATGCCGAGACAGACCGGGCGATGGGGTTTTGTATTTTCGCCAACGTAGCTATTGCCGGAATGTACGCCCGCAAGAAGTACGGCGTTGAACGGGTCGCGGTGATTGACTACGACGTGCACCACGGCAATGGAACGCAGGATATCTTCTGGTCGGACAAAGACTTGTTCTTTGCCTCCACGCATCAAATGCCTTTGTTTCCAGGTACCGGCGCGTTGTCAGAGACTGGGGTCGGCAATATCTGCAACGCGCCGCTGCGCTCGGGTGATGACGGAGAACGGTTCCGTGATGCGTTCGAATCGCGCATTTTCCCGGCCCTGAAGATTTTCAGTCCGGACATAATTCTGATTTCGGCTGGGTTTGACGCGCATGAGGCCGATCCTCTGGCAAGCTTGAGGCTAGTGGAAGCGGACTTCCTCTGGGTCACCGAGCAGCTTGTCCGCTATGCCGAACGCCAGTGCGACGGGCGTGTCATTTCAATGCTGGAGGGCGGC
>JAUWFF010000234.1 GCA_030607105.1 Filomicrobium sp. | reverse complement strand
GTGATCGCCGCACGCACCAACCGCGCCAAGCATTCCGGCGTCGATGCCTTCATGCGCGAGTATGGGCTGTCCAGCGAGGAGGGCGTCATCCTGATGTGCCTCGCGGAAGCACTGCTGCGTATCCCTGATGCCGACACCGCCGACAAGTTGATTGCCGAGAAGATTTCCGGAGGACATTGGGAGCGCCATCGCGGCCATTCCGACAGCCTGTTCGTCAACGCTTCGACCTGGGGCCTGCTGCTCACCGGCCGCATCGTCAAGCTGAATGTACCAGGCAGCTTCGGCGCGATTGATGCGCTAAAGCGTCTCGTAGTGCGCTCTGGAGAGCCGGTCATTCGCCAGGCCATGCGCCAGGCGATCCGCATTCTTGGCGATCAGTTCGTGTTTGGGAGCTCGATTCAGGATGCCCTAAAACGTGCCGGGGCCTACGAGAAGCGCGGCTATTTGTTTTCCTACGATATGCTCGGTGAGGCCGCACGCACGCACGCCGATGCCGATCGATACGCCACCCGCTACATGGATGCGCTGCTGGCGATCGCCGGCTCAACCGGGCCGCTGATGACCCAGCATCCAGATGCGTTAATGCGCCGTCCTGGTCTTTCCATAAAGCTTTCCGCCTTGCACCCCCGCGTCGAGCCCGGCAAGGAATTCCGCCTTGCCAGCGAGCTTATGCCGACGTTGACCAAGCTCCTGCGAGCTGCCGTTGCGCAGGGTGTCCCGGTAACAATCGACGCCGAAGAGCAAGATAGGATGGACCTTCAGGCGGCAGTTTTCGCGCACGCCTACATGAATCCCGCACTCAACAATTGGCACGGACTTGGCATTGCCGTGCAGGCTTACTCGAAACGCGCCATTCCCATGTTGCGTTGGTTGCGTCAGCTTTCCGAGCGCAAGGGTAAGCGCATCCCCGTACGCCTGGTAAAGGGCGCGTATTGGGACAGCGAAGTCAAATGGGCACAGGAACGTGGCCTCGAAAACTACCCTGTCTTCACCCGCAAGTTGCACACCGATGTGTCTTTTTTGGCCTGCGTAAGGCTTCTGCAATCAGATCGAAGGACCTTCTTCCCGCAATATGCCAGCCACAACGCTCACACGCTAGCCTCCGTCTACGTTGCCGCCGGAAACAACGCCTACGAGTTCCAGCGCCTACACGGTATGGGTGAAGCGCTTTACGAGGAGGTTGTTGGTCCAAATAAACTTGGTGCGCCGTGCCGGATCTACGCACCCGTCGGTGGCCACGAGGAGCTACTGCCCTATCTGGTGCGCCGCTTGCTGGAGAACGGAGCCAATACGTCGTTCGTAAACCGCTTGGCTCAAGACGATCGCCCGGTCACGGAACTTATTCGCGATCCGATCGAGGCCGTTGAGCAGCAACGCAGGACCGAGCAAGGCCTGACAACGATTCCGCGGCCCCGCGAGATCTATTTGCCGGAGCGGCGCGCCAGTGCGGGGCTGGCGCTGTCCGAGCCCCATGTGAGAGCCGATCTTTACCCGGCCATGGACGAAGCCTTGGCTAAGCCGATCTCCGCCGGACCGGTCCTCATGGGAGAGGTTCGCCTCGAACCCGATGGCGGCGAATTCACCATATGTCCTCACGATCGGCGCCAACGCATCGGCAAGGTCACGACGAGTTGCCCCGATGATATCAAGACAGCGGTGGCGGCGGCATCCCTTTACGCGCCTGAATGGGAACTGACGCCCGTTGAAGAACGCGCCGCCGTCCTTGAGCGCACGGCGGACCTCTTCGAGCGCGACCGAACCCGCCTGATGGCCATCATCATTCGCGAAGGCGGAAAGACGTTGATGGCAGCCCACGATGAGGTACGTGAGGCAGTTGATTTTCTGCGCTATTATGCAACCGAGGCCAGGCGACTGTTTTTGGGACCAGTCAAGCTGCCTGGACCGACCGGCGAAACCAATACGCTCGAATTGCGCGGTCGCGGTGTCTTCGCTTCTATTTCACCTTGGAACTTCCCGCTGGCGATCTTCACTGGGCAAGCCGCTGCCGCCATCGCCGCCGGCAATCCCGTTGTTGCCAAGCCGGCCGAGCAGACGCCGCTGACAGCCTTCGCGGCCACGGAGCTGATGTTGGAAGCCGGTTTGCCAAGTTCAGTTCTCCAGCTCTTGCCCGGACCCGGCGTGGTCGGCGATTCGCTTATCCGCGACGATCGCATCGCAGGGGTTGTGTTCACCGGCTCCAATGAAACTGCGTGGAGCATTCAACGCGCCTTGGCTGACCGCCGCGGTCCGATTGTGCCGTTTATTGCCGAGACGGCGGGCCTCAACGCCATGGTCGCCGACTCTACCGCTCTGCCCGAACAGGTCATCCGGGATGCTGTGCGTTCGGCCTACGATAGTGCCGGGCAACGCTGTTCGGCCGCCCGCATCCTTTTCGTGCAGGAGGAAATCGCTGCCGCCACGATCTCGATGTTGGCTGGCGCGGTCACTGCACTTGAGATTGGCGATCCGATGAACTTTGCAACGGATATCGGCCCGGTCATCGATGAGGTCTCGCAGGACCAGCTTGATGCTCACAAGCTGGCAATGAACCGGACCAGCCGAGAGATCGTCGACTGTCCAATGCCGGACAGCTGTCGTTACGGATCCTACGTGACCCCAGCCGCCTATGAAATCGAGTCGATCAATGCGCTCAGCCGTGAAACATTCGGCCCCATCCTGCATGTCATACGATACGCCTCCGGCCACCTCGACAGCGTCATCGACTCCATCAATGCCAAGGGCTACGGACTGACATTGGGGCTGCACAGCCGCATGGTCAGCGCCGCCGACTACATCGCCAAGCGGGCACGTGTTGGAAACTTCTATGTCAACCGCAACCAGGTCGGCGCTGTTGTCGGGGTACAACCATTCGGAGGCGAGGGTTTGTCAGGCACCGGACCCAAGGCCGGCGGGCCGAACTATCTGGCGCGCTTTGCCACAGAGCGGGTCCGCAGCACCGATATCACGGCGACCGGCGGCAATTTAGACCTGTTGCGCGAGACCGCCGATGAAATGTCGAAACCCGACAGCGAAGCATGAGCTCCAGTATCGTCATGCCGCCAGCTGCTTGCATGGCAGCGCGATAAGCGCCAAATCCTCCTCAGTTAAGAGTTCACGTCGCCGGAGGTGGCGGATGACGACCAAAAAGCCTGATGAAAAAGAGATATCGGTGAGCCCAGGCACCCGTCCGGAAGATTCCGGCCAAACCCCTGTGCCGAATGCCGCCCAAGTTCCTGGTGCGCAGCGCTCGACCGATAGCGAAATCGTCGATTTTCTGAACCAGGTGAAGGCTTTCGTCCCGCAAACCGGCGCTGGCAATGGCCGGTTGATCTTCGCCATGGACGCCACCATGAGCCGCCAGCCAACTTGGGACCTAGCGCTGTCCTTGCAGTCGGAAATGTTCGCAGCCGTGCGCGATGTCGGAGGCCTCGACGTTCAATTGATGTATTTTCGGGGTTTTGGCGAAGGCCGGGCCTCAAAATGGGTTTCCGATCCTATGGCCTTGCAGCGTTTGATGACTGGCATCAGTTGTCTTGGTGGGCACACCCAGATTGGCAAGGTTCTGAGCCATGCACGCAGTGAAGTGCAAAAGGGCCGCGTCGACGCGCTCGTCTTTGTTGGCGACGCGATGGAGGAGAAGATCGATGATCTGTGTGCCCGTGCCGGCGAACTCGGTCTTCTGGGCGTACCGATGTTCCTTTTTCAGGAAGGACGCGATCCCGCCGTCGAGAGAGCCTTCAAGGAACTCGCCAGGCTCACCAAGGGGGCGTGGTGTCCGTTTGACGCGGGCTCCGCGGTGCAGTTGAAGGAGCTGCTGACCGCTGTTGCAGTGTATGCCGCCGGGGGCCGCCAGGCCCTGAAACGGCTCGGCGGCGGCCGCGGAACGCAACTGCTCCTGGAGCAACTCGGGCGTCGCTAGT
>JAUWFF010000363.1 GCA_030607105.1 Filomicrobium sp. | reverse complement strand
GATCACCAGCGTCGATGCCGAAAGCAGGAGCAGCTTTGCGTATTTATGCTCAAGGCCTGTTAGCGGGCCGATCAGGTTTGAGTGACCAGAGGATTCGGTGAAGTAGAGGATTGCCGCGGCCATGGCCGTGAAGAAGGCGGTCAGATAACTCCATACCGGGATATCCTTGCGACCCAGCCAAAGCGAGAAGATGACGACGGGGGCAAGGAACATCGAGGCTGTGCCAGAGACAGCGACTGCGCTGAACAAATCCTTGGAGCCAAAGAACACCATCAAAAGTCCACCGAACAGGAAGAGGGTCATCGCAAGGCGACCGTTGGTGACGGTGGGTTGGCCTAGGCTCATATCGATGACGGTGAGCTTGGCTGTCGACGAAAATGTTGAATCCAGCGTTGACATGCAGGAGACAAGAAGCGCGACATTGAATAGCAGCATCGGCCACTCGCCGATGAGGCGGCTCAGCGTTGGAACGAAAGATTCACCGTCGAGTTTGTGCATGCCCGCCCATACGCCGAGCAGCCCAAAGGCCATGATGCAAATGATCGAGATCCAGGCGGCGTTGTAGAAGCTTGCCATTGTTGTGCGGCGGTCGGCGATGAAACCCCTATCCATCATGACGGGATCGTGCATCGGATAGCTCCACACCTGGAGCAAGGCGACAACGAGCAGGATCCACCCGGGGTTAGAGGCTTCTGGAGAGGTGGCGAGCATGGCACTGACATCGAAGGTGCCGTTTGAAATCGCGCACAGCAGCAGCCCTGCGAGAGCAACGAGAAATAGCGACATCTGGACCGCATCGGTACGGATCGAGGCGTGGAGCCCGCCGAGCAGCGAGTAACCGAGTGTGGCGGCTCCGACCAGCATGATTGATGCGACGTAAGCGCTTGAGCCGTCCGTGCCGAAGACAAGGCCAATTACCAGGAGATTGGCGAACACTTCTGAGAGCAGCCGGACGCCGACAACAAAGTTGTAGCTGGTCGTTCCCGCCAAGCCGAAGCGGTCGGCAAGAAACTCCTGGACGCTGCCAAAACCGTGACGAAAACGTAGGCTCGATATGATGTTGGCGCCTGTCAAGAAGGACAAGTAGTAGGCGGCATAGGCAAGAGCACCGGCGATGCCGTAGAAGTAGCCAAGGATCGCCGCGTTCATTATGGAGCGGGCGAAAATCCACGTCGTCACCTGGGAGAACGTCAGCGCGAAAACGCCGGGTCTGGCTCCACTGGCGTCATGCCCCCGGTAAAACGCATCCGTGGTTTTGGCGCGGGGTGAGAAGCTGAGACTGATCAGCGAAACGGCAGCCGTAATGATGGCGAGTGTTACAACCGTGTCGGGCATTTAGGTCTCCGGTGAGTCCCCATCTACATCGCGCCCTCTAACATGACCCGTAGCGCAGCGACATGGTGCGGGAGCACCTTTGACGCAGTCGTGAATGGTTTTGATCCGGCTTCGAAAGAGTTTCACCTGGCTCAAGGCAGCAGATATTCAACCTCGCGCATGGGGCGACCGGCTGCCAGTCGCTCGCCGGCTGGCAGGATACCGATACTCGGCCAGCGGCCGGTACGGAGTGCTTCCGCGTAGGGTGTCGCATACCCGGCATTCAACAACGTCTCGGCGGAATTCTCGGCGGCGTAGGGAAGGCGCTTCAAGGCGAAGCGAATGCCGGCGTTTGTCTCAGGTGTAATGATGCCGAACCAGCCATCACGTGTTCCGTCATTGGCGGGCATGCCGATTACGCCGGCGTTGAACCAAAGCCCGTTTCCGATAGGTTCTATGAAAGGAATGCCGCTGTGCCCGGCAATGATGACATCGGCAACGGCAGCATCAAGTTCGGATGCTTTCTCCGCAGCAGGCGTCGAAGGAAAGATGAACCGATTGATCTGTTTTACGCCGCCGTGGATGACGCAAAATTTGCGCCCAGAAATCTCGAAGGCGAGGGTTTTTGGCAGGCCGGCCATCCAGCAGCGCAAGTCGTCTGTCAAATGGGCATCGGCGAAGCCATACCATCCGAGCGAGAGCAAATCGCAGGTGGTTTCCTGGCCAAATCCGCAGCCACAGTCGTCGGCGCGTTGGGCGAGTTGTTCTTCGCAGTTGCCCTTGATGACATGGCATCCCCAGTCGAGTATCTCCTGGGCGGTTTCATTTGGGTTGGCGCAGTAGGCAACGATGTCGCCGGTGCAGATGACACGGCCGGGGGGGATGCCAAGGCGGTTTGCTTGTTCGCGTATGGCGCGCGTTGCCTCGATGTTCGAATAGGGGCCGCCGAAACAGAGGGCCGGGCCGGTGCCGGGGAGCGTTAGCCGCAAATGCTCGTCTCCCACTTCAGCGCATCTTCAAGGCGGTCGTTGCCCCAGAAGAGTTCCTTGTCGGAAGTGACGAGCATCGGGGCTCCGAATATTCCGAGCTCTTCGGCGCGGGCGACTTGGGCTTTGAGTTTGTCTCTGACATCCTGGTGCGCAGCCTGCTCAAGAAGCTCAGAAGATGGCATGTTCAGCTGATTCAGAATGCCGGCAATGACCTCTCGGTCATCGATGGCCCTTGCGTCGGCGAACGCGGCGGCAAAAACGTTGCGGCTGAATTCGGCACGGGGGCCATCGTCTGACAGTGCAAGGGCAACGCGGGCGGCGAGCAGGCTGTTTTGGGGAAACGGTACGGGTCTGGTGATTGGCGGCAGACCGTTGAGCTGGCAGGTCCGTTCGAGGTCGCGCCACATGTAGCTGCCTTTGGCGGCCTGCAGATTGAATGGGGATGTTGACCAACCGAGTTGCTTGAAGATGGGGCCGAGGAGGAACGGTTGCCAGCTGATCTTTGCGTTGAAGATGGCAGCAATGTTTTCGATGCGCATGGCGGCGGGGTAGGAATAGGTGCTGGCGAATTCGTACCAA
>JAUWFF010000148.1 GCA_030607105.1 Filomicrobium sp. | reverse complement strand
ATCAGAAAAGAGGCAACGATCATGCGGACGCGGTTGTGCATCCAGCCGGTCGTCCACAACTCACGCATGCCGGCATCGACAATCGGATAACCGGTTGCTCCGCGCTGCCAGGCGGACAGAGCGTCAGGATCATTTGCCCATGGAAAATTGGAGAATTCCGCGCGGAGCGGCTTAAAAGGCAGCTCTGGAAAATGAAAGAGTAGGTGATAAGAGAACTCCCGCCAGGCGATTTCAGAGAGGTAAGTCTCGACACCCCGAGGCATCGGACTGCCGGTCTGAGCAAGCGCACTGGCGACGACCGCGTGCCATATCTGGCGTGGCCCGATTTCACCAAAATGTAGGTGGGGAGAAAGACGTGAGGTGCCGGAAAGCCCAGGCAGGTTCCGTTTGTCCTGGTATTCGAAAACGGCGCCTTCAGTGAAGTCATGCAAACGCGAATGTGCCGCTTGCTCACCCGGTATCCATGTGTCCCGCAAGCCACCCGCCCAGTCTGGTTTCGTCGGGAGCAGCCCCCACGAGTTCAGGCCGTCACTCTCGGCAAAATCGTTCGGCGCCGGGATCCGCTGAGGCGCAGGCCTTGGCTGGTCGGGCTCTCCGCTCGTGCGCAATGCTTTCCAGAAAGGCGTGAAGACCTTGTATGGCTCACCTTTTTGCGTGGTAACCGCCCAGGGTTCTCGGAGCAGGCCCGCGTTGAAGCTGCGCGCCTCTATGCCCTTACCCTTCAGAGCTGTTTTTATTTTTTCATCGCGCCGCGTTGCCCATGGCTCGTAACGCCGATTCCAAAAAACGTTCGTAGCGCCGGTTTCAGACAGCAGTTCGTTAATGACAGCTTCTGCAGGGCCGGTCTTCAGGATGAGCCTGTTACCGCGTGCTTCGATCGCTGAGGAGAGAGCGGACAAGGAGCCATGGAGCCACCAGCGTGAGGCGCCACCCGGCGACCATTCGCCAGCGTCAGCGTCATCGCAAATGTAGATTGGTATGACCGGGCGCCCGATCGCGACGGCGGCATCAAGGGCCGGATTGTCGGCGAGGCGGAGGTCACGGCGGAACCAGAGGAGAGTTGTCATTTGCTAAACCACCTCATTCCTCGTGGGTTCTACCTAATGATGAATGACTGTTGGTGAGGGATTCGAGAAAGGTCCCCGCTTCGTTCAAGTAATTCCTTTTCTTCTCCGAGGACCATTTCGCAAGTGTGCGATAAGGCATCGCCATGCGGGGATTTTTATCAAGATGAGCTTGGTTGTGAATCAAGAACGCCCAATAGAGGTAATTGAACGGGCATGCCTTCGGCCCAGTCTTCTTCTTTACATCGTAGGCACAACCTCCGCAAAAATCTGACATGCGGTTGATGTAAGCGCCTGAAGAAGCGTAAGGTTTGGATGCCATCTTGCCGCCGTCGGCGAATACGGCCATGCCCAGCGTATTTGGCATCTCGACCCACTCGACAGCGTCGGCGTAAACAGCGAGATACCAGCGTTCGATCTCCCTCGGAGCTATGCCCGCAAGCAACGCGAAGTTTCCCGTTATCATCAGCCGCTGAATATGGTGAGAGTACGCGGTCTCGCGGGTGCTTTTGATTGCTTCGCTTAGGCATCGCATATCAGTCTCACCGGTCCAGTAAAATCCCGGCAGGGGCCGGCTGGCGCCTAACGCATTGGCATCGGCATAATTTGGCATCATCGTCCAGTAGACCCCGCGGACATATTCCCGCCAGCCCAATATCTGACGAATGAAACCCTCGGCGGCGTTGATCGGTACCCGGCCTGCGCGCCAAGCATCTTCGACCGCGGAGCAAACTTCACGCGGTGACAGCAGGCCGAGATTAAGGGATGGCGCAAGTAGAGAATGGTAGAGAAAGTTCTCGCCCGCCTTCATAGCGTCTTGGTAATCGCCGAACCACGGCAGGGCATTGGCTATGAAATCCTGCAATGCCTCCAGTGCCTGGGCACGGGTCACCGGCCAACTGAATGTATCAACTGTGCCAAAATGCTCACCGAAGCGCTGTGCGACGAGCGCCATGACCTCACGCGTCGTAGTGTCGGGCGCGAAGCGAAGTCGTTCTGGAAGGGAGGCGTCGGTTGGCAAGCTCTTGCGATTTTCCGAATCAAAATTCCATGCCCCGCCCTCCGGCTGATCGCCGTCCATCAGAATCTGATGTTCTCGACGCATTTCGCGGTAGAAATGCTCCATTCGCCAGCTGCGTCGGCCATTGGCCCAGACAGCGAACCTCGTACGGCTCGCGAAAAAGCGACGATCAGAACGGATTTCGACGGACATGCCGGTGAGAGCTTCCCAGCTTTTGACCATCGCCTGGACGCGCCATTCCGAAGGTTCGGTCACCACAATGCGGCTCGGGCGATGCCGCGCCACCGCGCGTTGGATCTCGGTTGTGAAGCTGCCGGTATTGTCAGACTCGTCGAGGCCTACATAGTCGACTGTCAGACCGCGGTGGCGAAGCGTCTCGGCGAAGTGGCGCATCGCCGCCAGCACCAGTACTATTTTCTGCTTGTGATGCCCGACGTAGGTGTTTTCTTCCATCACCTCCATCATCAGGACAACGTCACGGCGTGGATCGAGGTCGTCCAGCGCGGACAGGTCCAGAGACAGCTGGTCGCCGAGAATAATTCTCAGGACATTCATGACGAGGCGAGTCCACGTTCCGACGCAGGGCAGGGCGGCGCAGCGCGGCAGCGCTCCGAGCAGTATTTCACGTTCATCCAGTCGCGCGCCCATTTCTTGCGCCAGACGAAGGGCCGACCGCAAACCACGCAGAGCTTAGTCGGCAGATCAGTCTTGCGACGCATCCCAGCCATGGGGTCACCAAGGCACCGGCTGGCCGCGCCAGTCGAAAAACCCGCCGTTGGCATCCTCCGTGAGTTGATCGACTACGGCGAGCAGATGTCGAGCCGCCGCAGCTGGAGAATGAACCTCCAACCCAGCCGCTGCGAACGGAGCGGATAGCGCCGTGGCTACCGTGCCGGGATGCAAGGCGATGCAAAGTGCGTCTGGAGATCGACGGGTCAATTCAACAGCCGCTGTCCGAACCAGTTGGTTGAGAGCGGCTTTCGAAGCCCGGTAGGAATACCACCCACCTAGCCGATTGTCGTCGATGCTTCCGACCCTGGCGGAAAGCGTTGCGAAGACGGCTTTGCCCGACCGCGGTAACCGCGGCAGCACATGCTTCATGATCAGCGCGGGCCCGATCGCATTCAGCGCAAAGGCGCGCGCGAGATTGGCCGCATCGAGTTGCCGCCAGCTCTTCTCGGGTCCCTGGCGCTCATCATGCAGAAATCCCGTCGCATCGATTACCAGACGAAGCTCACCCTGATCGGCGGCGAACGCTGCGGCACGTGCGAGACTGCCTTCGTCCAGAAGGTCGATCGCTGGCGAAGTGCTGCGACTGAACGAGACTACATGCTTGACCTTTTCCGCGGCCTTGATGGCTTCGACGAATGCCCCTCCAATACCGCCGCCGGCGCCGAAAACGACCGCCACGCCGGCCTGGGGAAACGACCCAAGGTCAACCCTATCAGCCGTTGCGCCTTCGGGTTCAATTTGCCCCGTCATAAGCGCTGGGCTCCGCCGATGATGGCTTCAAGTCGCAGGGCTCGCCCAAAGAAACGGGAGATGAACGGTCGGACCGGAAGAAAAAACCTGTAGCCCCACTCCAGGGCAATCAGGGCCCCCGGCAGGGACGCGGCGCTCGCTGCCCAGCGCAATCTGGGCAAAGAAGTCCAAACCTCGACGAATGCCGCCGCGCCGGAAAGAACACGCCCATCGCTTGCGCGAACATGGAAGCGCTTCATTGCACGCTCTTGGGTAACTCCTTCCGGAGGTACGGCGCCGGTTTCAGAAATGTCGACAAAACAAAGAGCGTAGTCTTGATCCTTGCGCCGATAGTATCCGATCTCTGCCCGACATAGGGAACAGGAGCCATCAAAATACACCGTCGATTTCGGAAGCTCTGACTCCACGCTGATCTCCTAAAAATAAAATCGTCAATTGATCAGAACCGGAGTTTTACGGATGTACGTCTGATCTCCAATCTGTCGAACGAGGAACTCGGCGACGTCCGCGCGCGATATGATTCCGTTGCGCCACTGAGATGCCTCGGAAAGAATCCGGTAGTGACCGGTCCGCGGTCCACTGGTCAAAACTCCAGGCCTCGCGATCGTCCAATCAAGTTCACTTTCCTTGATCAATTGCTCTTGCAAACTCTTATCGTCATAAGCGCGGCCGAAGACGATCTGGAACGGCAGACGCTGCAGGCAGCTGATGCTCGCGCGGCTATCGCCAGCTCCAAAACCAGTCACACAAATCAGACGTTTGACACCTTGTCTTCTCATCGCCACAATCAGCACCCGGGTCGCATCCGAGAACAGGTGCACAGGCTGGAACAAGTCTCCTAATCCAACGCCGAGGGTCTGGATCACGACGTCCACCCCGACAAGAGCCGCCTCTACATTTTCAGACTTCAACGCATCGCCCCGCATCTTCTCGAGGCTAGGATTTGAGACCGCAATCGCGGTAGCGGAGCGGGCCAAGGCGCGCACATCATGACCAGCATCGAGGGCTTGGCGGGTCGTTTCCAACCCAATCCCCTTGCTGGCGCCGATAATCAATACACGCATGATGAACCTGCTATATCAGAGACAATAGAACCCCCCCGACTACAGCCTGGGTGGCGATGCAGGTGTCGATCACGGCGGCGGGTCGGCTCGCCCGTCACAGCCATCTCCTGTCGACCGCTAGTTGCGCGCCAGATGATGCGCTCCAAACCCGCTTCTGCCCTCGTTTGGATGCTGACCGGATCCCGATCATTCGAACCCTGTTCTCTGCGAGGCGACCTCTCAAATGACCGACCCCTCGCGCTGGATAGCAA
>JAUWFF010000164.1 GCA_030607105.1 Filomicrobium sp. | reverse complement strand
AGGCGCAGGAGTCGGTCGAGATACGCGCCCGCGTGAGCGGCTATTTGGAGTCGGTCAACTTCACCGACGGCCAGCTCGTGAAGAAAGGAAACCTTCTCTTCGTCATTGAACCGACAATCGGCGCACATCATTACCCTCAAGAGAAATAACCCGTTGATCGGTAATCAGATTGGCATCGAGCTGGCCCCGCCCCACGTCGACGGCGTATACCCGAGCGGCGCCTCTTTCCAGTAGAACCTGGGTGAACCCGCCCGTAGAAGCACCGACATCAAGCGCTACGCGCCCTTCTGCGGAAAACTCGAACGCCTCAAGCCCGGCAACCAGCTTGGCACCACTACGCGCGACATAGGCATTCGCCTCAAGGTCAACATGCAGCGGGACTTCGACTTCAACGAGTTGTCCCGGTTTTGCCGCCGAGACACCGTCGACCCATACCGCACCACGAAGCACGAGATCGCGTGCCCGAGAGCGGGACTTGGCAAGTCCGCGCCTTACAAGAACTTGATCTAACCGCTCGCGCATGTCGTTTTTCGATTACCGAGACGTGATACGTTGGTGAGGCTGCGCCCGCTGTCACGGACTTGTGCCGGGTCAAACTCGCGCAGAACATCGCGAACTTTAAACAACAATACTTTTGTTTCGTAACGGAGGAAACGCTGTGATGAGAAACTTGCTTCTGGCTGCTTTGGCAATATTGATTATGACGGGCTCGGCCCTCGCCCAGACTGCTTCGCCCGATGGCGCCACGGTCTACTTCATAGAGCCTATCAACGGAGCCGAAGTCTCAAGCCCGGTGACCGTCCGTTTCGGGCTATCGGGAATGGGAGTTGCACCTGCGGGCGTCGAGAAGGCCAAGACCGGCCATCACCATTTGCTTATTGACACCAAGCTCGAGGATTATAGCGCTCCCGTGCCAGCTGACGACAATCACAAGCATTTCGGTGGCGGTCAGACGGAAACCAAGATTGACCTAGCTCCGGGCAAGCACACGCTGCAGCTCTTGCTGGGCGATCACAACCACATCCCACATAAGCCCCCGGTCAAAAGCGAGGTCATCACGATCACGGTGAAATAGCGAATACCGCGGGACGGTTGGCCGCTCAGGCGGCCACCGAGTCCGCTTGAGATTTCTTCTTTTTGCGCGGTTTGCGCTCGGCCGGCTCTTCGGCTCCGGCGGCCTCGGCGTCAGCTTGCTCCGCAATCTCATCGGCCAAATCAGCCTCAAACGCAGCGGCGGCGTTCGCAAAAGCCTTATCACGATTGGCCCGGCAGACACTACGGTTTTCAGTGACGTCCGGCAAGACTTCACTCAATTCCAGCAGCATCCGCTCATAGGCGTAGTCGACCGCATCGAGCTGACGCCCGGCAGATTGGTGCAGCGCCTCGATCGCATTAGCCTTTTGGATTCCGTCTTCGACAACGCGGCTCACACGGGCCCATTGTGTCTGGGTATCCATTCGCTCGTCCCGCTCTTCAACGCCCGCACAGGCTTCGCTCGCGCTCGGCGCAGCAACCTCCAATTCTGACGACGCATGCTGAGAAACTGTAACTGGCGATGTGACCACCATCCCATTGGATGGCTTGTCCAATCCACCTTTGAACAAACGCAATGGAGACAAAACAAGCGCCCAAACAAGGCTCATGGATCGCAAAAAGAACCGAAAAGTGCTTCGCATCCAGGATGCGGTTGGCACATCTTTACGTGCAACAGCGCGCCTCGGTGCCAAGCCGGAATTGGGCGATCGTTCCTTCGAACCAGGTTGTGAATTCGCAAACGAAAAACGGACACCAGCCAGTCCCATACTCACGATTGCAATGATCGAGAGAATGACTGCCCCCTCAAATCCGATAACGGGGATCATGTAGAGGTTCACCAGGCCAATCCTTCGTCGTCACCTCCAATCCAACAGCCGTGTTGAATCGCGAGGAGAAAGTCCAAAAACACGTGGCCAAAGGGGGCCCCGCGCAAAAAGGCATGGGAGCAGCGTCGCTTCGCTCAAGAAGTCAGACGAGAATGTGCCTGCCTCGCGAAAACGAAACAGCTCCGAACACATGTATCGAGAGCCAGTCCGACGCAACATCCGCCAAATCGACACCGCGGAGGCACCAAGCACAACAAAAAGATCAGCCCAAGCATCAAACGCTTCAGCAAATAAGGTAAACCAATTCGCCCGAAATGATTAGCAATAATTTACACGCACCTTAAACAGACAAGCGCAATTGAATTTATGCATCATCAACAATGCGCGTGAAATAGCCTCTCGGAACCATCGGACAGACAACCAATCACTCCCATTCGGCCAGCGCAATAACGGCGAAGGCGTTTAACCTCCCCAAGGTGGTGCTATCGTCTTCAACGAAATCTCAGGCCCATTCAAATACGCTGATACGATCGCCTATCGCTTGAATTGAGGTCCTTATTTCTTCCAGCCCTTGATATTGGGCTTGGATTCATAGCGATAGTGACCGGTGATCTTGCTTCCAAAAAGCCAGTCTTCCTCGCTCACCCCGTAGCCAATATTATGAATGACAAGCGGCATTCCAGATGCCGTTTTGCGATCCGAAACAATCGCGATATGGGTCTTTGAAAAAGTCCCCTCAGGAAGGTAGTAGGTGACAAGGTCCCCAGGCTTGTAGTCCTCCGGATTGTCGCTCACCTTCAGCCGCGTTCCCTTCCGGGCAAAAAACTTCTTTAGCACGCGTACCCGCCTGTGGTCGATATTGCGATCACCAGAACCAAGCCGCGATTGATGGACAAGCTGCTGCAGGTCGATGCCCATTTGCCGATAGGCGCGAACCACCACATCCGTACACACCCCGATGTACCAGGGGACATCACCCATCGGATAATCGAGTTTTCGATAGCTGGGATCATAAATCGCCAGTACAGCCCGCTGCTGACGGGCCGCCGCGACCAGATGCAATGCGAACGATTGCGGCACTTGGGCGGTCTCGGCACGCAGCGGAACGCTCGAGGCACCAGACACAGCCAAGGCGGAGAATAATAGGACGGCAAACGCCGGGAAGACAGAACAGTCCGCGAAATGCACGTGCGGATCTCCAATATGCAACGACCAAAACATCAGATACTAAACCAAATTTTCGTGGCGAATTTACGGGCTGGCGGCAAAAACTGCTCTGCACACCGTGCTTTCGCGGCTCTATTGCAGGCCTTCAAGACCCAGCTTCTCAATAACATCACCTGGCGACCACCCTGCTTCGCGCAGGCTCCTCAGACTGGTCGCCGCGTCGCTCTTGGATAGCTTCCGGCCCAAGACGTCACGAACAAGCCTATGATGATGATAGACCGGAGCCGCGAACCCCAGCAGCTGCTGCAGCATCCGGTGAATGGCCGTTGCCGGCTGCAAGTCCTGGCCGCGAACGACGTGCGTGATCCGCTGATGCGCATCATCGATCACGACGGCAAGATGATAACTGGTCGGCACATCCTTGCGTTGTAGCACCACGTCCCCCCAACGCATCGGGTCCACGCTCACCAACCGCGCGCCATGCTGCTGGCCGGTCTCAAGATATGAAAGCTCCGCTCCCGCCTCCCCCCGTACCTCCCGCACGGCACGCTCCATGTTGAGCCGCATGGCGAAGGGCTCGCCGGCCATGATGCGTTGTCCAATGACATCAACTGGCAGATCGCGATGAAGACCCGGATAGATCACGGCCCCATCGGGATCGAGACCCGACTGCATGCGCATGGCCGCCGAGTTGATCTCGGCACGACTGGCAAAACAAGGATAAAGCAGCCCGAGTTCCGAAAGTCGCCCGGCGGCGCTCACATACGCATCGATGCGATCCGACTGCTTGAGAACCGGCTCTTCCCAGCCAAGACCAAGCCACGCCAGGTCCTCGTAGATCGCATCGACGAACGCCTCCCGCGATCGCCCGCGATCAATGTCCTCGATGCGCAGCAGGAACCTGCCGCCATGACGCCGCGCCAAGGCCTGATTGATGAGCGCAGAAGCCGCATGGCCGAGATGCAGGAACCCATTTGGACTTGGCGCAAACCTGAACACAGGCGGCGACTGCGCCCTTCTAATCGTCACGTGCCCTCCCGATGGTTCGATAGGGATGGTAACTCTTACAGATCATGCTACCGCCGCCCACAAGTTGAGGACGAACTCGCACATGCCCGCGCGACGCAGGACAGAACCCGCCAATCCCACCATAAAAACAACGGACGACATCCGACGCGGCTGCCGCGCCCTGCGTCGGCGATGCCCGCATATGCGAATGATACACAAGGCCATCGGCGACCCACATTTGCGACGCCGCGAAGACGGATTCCCCGGCCTTGCGCGGATCGTTGTCGGGCAACAGCTCTCTATAGCCAGCGCCGACGCGATATGGGGCCGCCTTTCGACCGGCATTCATCCTTTCGACCCCCTTGAGGTGCTGCGCCGCGATGAGCCCGAGCTTCGCGGATATGGCCTTTCCCGTCCGAAAATCAAAACCCTTCGCGGTGTCGCCGCGTCAGTCGCCAATGGCCAGCTCGACTTTAATGCCATTCGGCACTGCGATGAAAACGAACTGCGCGAACGCCTTACGACACTGCCCGGCATCGGTCCCTGGTCAGCGGATATTTTTCGCCTCTTCTGCCTTGGCGCACAGGATGGATTTGCTCCCGGCGATTTGGCCCTGCAGGAAGCTGCGCGAATTGCTCTGCAC
>JAUWFF010000028.1 GCA_030607105.1 Filomicrobium sp. | reverse complement strand
GCGGAATGGCAGCGCCGGCGGCAAACAATAGGAGCCAAGGATTGAACCACCTCATCTGTTTCGGATTCGGGTTCAGTGCGCGGGCGCTGGCAACGCGATTGGCGCCGCAAGGCTGGCGGGTCACCGGGACCTCGCGGAGCGCCGAGGGGGTGGAGCAAATACGTGCCCAAGGCTTCGAAGCTGCCCGTTTCTACGGCACGGCGCCGAGCGATGAAGTTGCGTGCGCGTTGGAGACGGCATCGCATTTGTTGATTTCCGCACCGCCCGGGGACGACGGAGATCCGGTGCTCGAGCAGCACCGCTCGGACATCGTTTCCGCACCCCACCTGAAGTGGATCGGCTACCTGTCGACCATTGGCGTCTACGGAGATCGTGCTGGAGCTTGGGTCGATGAGACGACACCTGAGGCACCGGCCTCGCAACGCTCCAAGCGGAGGCTCACCGCGGAGCAATCCTGGCTCGCCATAGCGCGGCCGGGGACAGGGACCGCGGTCCAAGTTTTCCGACTTGCCGGGATATATGGTCCAGGCCGGAGTGCCATTGACCAAGTCCGATCGGGTCGCGCGCGGCGCATTGTGAGGCCGGGGCAGGTGTTCAACCGCATCCATGTCGAGGACATTGCGACGACACTGGCGGCGGCCATCGCGACCGGCGGAGCACACCATATCTATAACGTCACGGATGATGAGCCGGCAGCGCCGCAGGACGTGATCGTCCATGCCGCCCGACTGCTCGGTGTGCCACCGCCGCCTGAGGTGCCAATCGAAGAAGCGGAGCTTTCACCTATGGCGCAAAGCTTTTATTCGGAGCTGAAGCGAGTGCGCAATGACCGGATCAAGCAGGATCTCGGTGTTCGTCTGGGCTATCCAACCTACCGGGAGGGACTGGCCGCGGTGCTTGCGGCATCCCGCAACGGCGAAAGATAAGGTTTATTCAGGCTCAGTTCAAACAAGTGCGATTATGCCCGAATCGTGGTGTTCAAGTCGCGCAGATTTGGCTGCGGGAGCTGGCAGATGGGTAATCAGCGATTTACAAGCGTTGTAGGATGTGGATTTGCAGCGGCCTTCGTTTGTGCCGCGGCAGGAGGCTTTTGGTTGTCGCCGGCGATAGCCGATGGCGGCGCTGAACCGGGCGCGCAGGGAGAAGGGAGCGAGCCGGCCAACGCTACGCCGCAACCGGCCGCCGAGCGGGAAGCAGAAGCCAAGGCGCTAACCGAAAAACTTCGCGAGGTCCGCCGCAAGCGCGCCGTCGAGACCGGGCAGAACCTCGATGAACAACCAGCTGTGGCACCGGCGCTGTCGCGGCGGGCGGCACAGGCTTCAGGATACATTTCACCGCTGATCGAAAAACACGTCACGGTTCTGCTCGTCATGGATGTCGGCAAGGCGGGTGTTCGGCGCTGGAGCAAGACAGCCGATCCTATGCTGTGTGTTCACGAGAACTGCTACCTGAGCCGAGGAGCTGACCAGCCGGCGGAGAAACTATCGCGCAGCAAGGCGTTTGGCCCAACGGTGGCGCTCACCAAACGAGGTCAGGCGTGCCGTTCGAAGCCGGCCTGCATCTTCCGCGATATCGATCTGGAGACGGTGGAAGCCAAGCTGCAACCGGTCGATCTGAAGTTCCTCCGCCACGATCGCCGCGAAGCCAAGGCAATCCGCGCGGATACGACATGCGCGATCATCGACGGAAAGCTTAGCTGCCGCAATGCGGTTGAAGGCAAGAGCTGGAAGGCGTGGATCGTTCCAGAAAGCGTCGCCAAGCGCGTCGGCGCACGTGGATTGGAGCAGGCGATGGAGGTCGGTCTGGAGTAACCGGGTCCGTGCGGCTGCACGAAAATCGCAAGCAATTGGTCGCGGTTCGCCCGGTCACAATTTGCTTGATCGCAGCAGGCTTCCCGTAATTCTGAGGTTGAGAAACCTGATTGTAAAAGCAGGCCGGGCGTCGCCTGCCCTTCTAAGCGGGAGGAACGACACCCGGCTCTGGTTACCTAGACAATCTAATGTCCGTCCAGCTGACGATTCATTAGCGATCGCCGCAATGCTTGTTATCTGCCGACATCAGGATCCATGTTGGGATCAAAGGGCAGTTCATCGAGATGCTCAATGTACTCGAGCGGATCGAACGGCAGTTTCTTTAGATCCAGCGCCGGTTTGGCGAGTGCCTTGACCTCAGGGGTTGCGTTCGCAATGCCGGTCCACGGAATGCCGTACTTTTCGTGGCTGTCTGGATACTTCTTCTTCCATAGTTCATGACGCAACTTCATCCGATTAAACGGGCTTTTGAGATGGATGAGGTTGATCAGCATCGGCGTCTTTTCGCGAGGATCGGCGGGCAGGAAATAAAATGCTGCCGGAATGCCGCTGGCCTCGCCAACCGGATCTGGCGAGATCCAGTGACGTTTATAATTACCCTTGACGGTCGCACCCAGCGTTGGCCCAGCATAAATAAACACGTGGTCTCGCCGGCCATGGGTGTCACCGTTCAAGAGCAAGGCCGTCTGATCCAGGCCGTCGATAATCCTGTCCGTGGGGATGTACTGGGTCGCGCCGGCCAGCGAGGCGAATGTCGTGAACAGATCCGTTTCATGGATAATGTCGCCAACCAACTGGCCTGGTTCAATCACGCCTGGCCACCAAGCAAAGGCTGGCACGCGAACGCCACCTTCCAAAAAGTCGCCTTTTCCGCCACGAAAAATCGTCTCGGCCATGCCAAGCCCTGGCGGTGGAGTGTGAGTCATCGGTCCATTGTCGGCCATGGCGACAACCAGGGTATTTTCGGCAATGCCCAGTTCTCTCAATTTTGCCAATAGCTTGCCGATGAAAACGTCAATGTTACACTGCAGACCGTCCTGCAATATGCTTCGCGCCAATGAACACTTCTTGGGATTCGGAATGAAGCTTGTGAGATTTGGCCAATTGGCGACGTAAAATGGTTTGCCTACCTTAGCGTTACGCTCGATAAATTCTAGCGTCCTTCGTTGGGCTTCGGGGTCGATTTGCATATAGCTTTCGTGAGTATTGTCACCCCACTGTCGCGTCTCTCCGCCCTTTGTACCTTCAGCAACCTGGACCCAACCCTTTGTAATAAAGGTGTCATCGAGTCTGTACGGATCGGGAGGCAGCATGTCCTCGAACAATCCCATGGTCGCATTGGCGCCCTCTGCCAGCTTGTTATTCAGCGAGAGGATCTGGTTGTAGCCTGTGAAGAAGGCTTCATCGAATCCCTGGTTGTGGGGGTAGCTTTCTTCGATATCCCCAAGATGCCACTTGCCATGAAACGCCGTCGCATAACCGGCCTTCGATAATACTTCGGCGATGGTCACCTCTTCGCCGCGCATGCCGTGCTTCTCCAAAAGCATGCCGATGTTGTACATGCCGCTACGGACTGCCAGCCGTCCCGTCGCCGAGGCTGCACGACTGGGTGTGCAGCCGACCTCGGTGTACATGCGTGTAAACAGGATCCCCTCGTCCGCCATTGCATTGATGGCGGGGGTCGTTAGTCCTCGTACCTTTTGTATCGACGGGATGCCAACGTCACCGAAAGCCGTATCATCCCACATGATATGAATGAGGTTGGGAGGTCTGCCGTGCTTCTCACGAAGCTCAGCAATTCTCTTTCTTAGTCCCTCATCCTCCTTGGCCCACTTTTCTCCATTCTGGGCCGCGAGGACGTAGTATTCAGCATCATGAACGATTTTGGTTTCTTCTTGTGCTCTAAGGCTTCCGAGAGCCGACTGCGCTGCTAGTAGAGAGAGGGCAAGACAGAAAGTCTTTTTGAACATCTGGTACTCCAATTAGGCACTAAATACGCGCAGCACTGAATAATTGTCGCTCTGCCAGCCACGGGTTGCAAGTGTATTGTTGCGGGCCAATCGATTAAGCGCATGGCCGGCAGCGAGCCGCAGGTGCCGCACCTAATCGTACCCTGATCGGCATCGTATACAAGAAGCTTGGACCAGCAAGCCGGGAAGCGCGGTGGTTTCGGACGGTGTAAATCGCCAAACGCGGACGAGCGCACCGCTCAAAGCCGAGGCCATTTGCCAGCTGCGGTATGCGCGACCATCAAGCGCAAGATCAGGAAAGCCTGGATCATTCCTGAAAGCGTCGCAAAGCGCGTGGGGGTACATGGATTCGAGCAGGCGATCAAGGTCGGTCTGGAGTAGGGACCTGAGCTGGCTCAACTCTGGACCGGTTTCCTGGCGACGATAAATACTCCCTTACCTTTGCCCGGCTGCCACTGGTAGTCGATTTCAAACCCGCTACTCACCAAGCTCTCATGCAGCTCCGTTTTGTGGAAGATTTTGACCGGCGGCACCATCCCTAGCAGCTGCCCGACAGGCGCTATGTATCTGAAGACTTTCATTTCGTCGGCGATGCAGACTGAACTGGACACAAAAACACCGCCGGGTTTGAGCATCTTTTGAACCTTTGAAATTACTTCGTTCATATTTTCCAGAAGGTGCAGGACGCTGAGCCCCAGAACGGCATCGTAGGATTGATCGGGCGCGCTGAACTCATCAATGCCGGCTCGTTTGAAGGTGATGTTGTTAATGTTGCTTTTGTCCGCCTTGGCTTGCGCGATTTCGATCATTTTCGAGGAGATATCGATTCCTAGGATATGCTTCAGATACGGTGCATGGCTGATGGCGGTCGAACCTGTGCCGCAGCCAAACTCCAACAGGTCCATATCCGGCCGCAAGTACGTGCGCGTGACCTCCAGCTTCTTTTGGTAGGCCAGTTCATCAGCAATTGGCTTTTTCGAGTAACGCTCCGCCATTCTGTCCCAGAATTTTTGGGCCTCAACCATGTTCATCTCCGCGTGTTGAATGTTGTTTTGCGCGATAGGGGTCGTGAATTCACGGCACACGAATTCGCCCCTCTGCCGAGCCGCCGCAGCTTCCGCGCAACCGATGCTGTCTCGAGCCAACGTTCTTAAAGGTCGGTCGGGCAGCAACCTGGCCAAACTAACCATGCGCGGCGCAGATATAAATTGCGGAAGTTTGCACCATTGATATACAGATATGCATGAACTGGCAGGCGGTCTCCTTCGACTGGAACCAGGCGCGGGCCTTCCTTGTCACCGCGGAGGAGGGGTCTCTTTCCGCGGCAGCACGGGCGCTTGGCCTGACCCAGCCGACTCTCGGCCGTCAAGTCGCCGCGCTCGAAGAGGAACTCGGCGTAATCCTTTTTGACCGGGTTGGACGCTCCTTGTCGTTGACGCAGTCGGGACTCGAATTGCTCGATCACGTCAGAACGATGGGTGAAGCAGCGGGACGGGTTTCGGTTACGGCCTCCGGCCAGTCCCAGGCGATTGAAGGACAGGTCTGCATCACCGCCAGCGATGCGATGTCGGCTTACTTCCTGCCCCCAGTGCTCAAGCATATCCGAGAGATCGCGCCGGCGATTGAGATTGAAGTGGTCGCATCGAATGCGCTCCGCGACCTCAGGCGGCGCGAAGCTGATATTGCCATCCGGCACGTGCGACCAGAGCACCCGGATCTTATCGCAAAGCTCATACGCGAAACTTCAGCCCGTCTTTACGCCTCGGCCGCCTATCTGGACGCACATGGCCGTCCGGCTTGCGCGAACGATTTATCGGATGCGGCATTTATCGGATTTGAGCAATCCGGGCGCCTGCTTGCCGGACTGAACGAGCGTAACATGTCTCTGACCAAGCGTAACTTCAAGCTGGTCACCGATAGCGGCGTCGCGGGCTGGGAAATGGTAAAGCAGGGCCTGGGAATTGGTGTGATGGTCGAGGAAATCGCGGCGATGACGCCTGAAGTCGAGTGTGTCCTGCCGGAACTCGATCCATTCCAAGTCCCCATATGGCTCGCCACCCATCGTGAGCTTCACAGCAGCCGCCGCATTCGGCTGGTGTTTGACCTGCTCGCTGAAGCGCTTGCATAAGACCGCAAAGAGCACGTGGATGTGATAGGGTGCCATCGGAACATGCGCCGAAGCCCTTCCCATCCCCATACAATCGAGGAGTAAGCCCAGTGACCCCGACAGCGACGAAGGTGCACGAGTATGACGCGATCGCCAAGGTCGTTCAGCATTACATCGATGGCGCCAAGTCCGGCAAAGGCGAAGACATGAAGCCGGCCTTCCACAAGGATGCTACGATTTACGGGTATGTCGGGCCAGACCTGTTCGCGGGTCCGATCCAGCTCCTGTTCGATTGGAACGATGAGAACGGTGCGGCCACCGATCTCGAAGCACGGATCGCGAGCATCGACGTCATCGAAACGGTTGCCACGGTGCGGCTCGAGCTCGACAACTGGACTGGGCATCGCTTCACGGACCTGTTCACACTGCTCAAGGTCGATGGCCAATGGCTGATCATGAACAAGGTATTCCACCTGCATGGCTGACGGGTGAGGAGGCGGGCTTGGCTTGCTGTTCGTCGCTATTCGCCGGACGGCTGATACCTGGCGACAAAGTTCCGCAAGATGGCTTCGGGGACGTGAACGTTCTGCTGGTTGCAGCTCTCGATGAGCTGCTTGGCTTCCTCCGGCGGAAAGTAGCCTTTGTCCTTGTAGATGTTGATGCGGAGTTCAAAGACACGACTGTCGGCTTCGGGATGGAACTGGGTCGCGTAGATGTTGTCTTTGTAACGGATCATCTGATAGGGGCACGGTTCGGATGTGACGAGAAGCGTGCAGCCCTTAGGTAGCTCCTGGACCGCCTCCTTGTGGCCGACGAAGGCCATGAATCTTTCCGGCAGATCCTCGACCAAGGGATCGGACTTTCCGTCGCTCGATAGCATGCACTCGACCGCTCCGACGTCTTCTCCGTAGCGCTCTTTGCCGACTTTCGCGCCGAGGTGATGGGCGAGAATACCGATGCCGTAGCAGCAGCCCAGAAATGGGAGGTCAGCGGCAGCGATGGCCGGCATGAGACTCAGGATCGAGGCCTCAATGCGGCGTTCGGTTTCCGATTTTTGGTCAAGCGGATCGCTTACGCATCCCGGGCCGCCGCCGACAATCACCCCGGCATAGTCGTGCAATTCAAAGCCGTCAGGAATGGGCTCGTGGTCAAGCCGGATGCGCACGGCTTGCGACGGGGAGAGCCCGGATTTCTCCAGGATGGCATCGTACTCGTTGTCCGCCGCGGCCGTTTCAGGTCGCAATTGCAGAATCACGAATGGCTTCATTTGCTGGGATCTCTGGTTGTGCAAGAGGGAGTTCTAGGCTGGCGTTTGCGGCGGTCGGTTTGGAAACTTTGCGCGGAGGATGGTATCAGCGGACATTGCTAACGTGAACCTCTCAAGGGCTTGACTAGGAATGACTTGCTGGGGCATGGGCGACCGTATTCGGCTGATGCCCACTCGATGCCGCCCATTGCAGCAAGGTAGAGGGAGGCGGACTTTCGGGCGGCGACCGCAGCATATGGCACTTTTGGTTCACATCCGGCAACCAACGTCAGGCGGGTTGTTGTCGGCTGCACGTTTGTCAGTAGAACCTTGTGTGGTGCGGATTGAGATCAGCGCCGGGTCATTCGCGTCGACCAACCATTGTTGCCAGACTGTCTACTTCACTCAACATGAAGAGGCATCATCCGCGGATCGCTTTCGAGCCAGAACATATATGGAGTCGTCGTCATCTAACTCCGTGTAGGCGACCAAACTTATTATTTCAAAGAAGCTGCCAAACGTGGAGTGAAGCTGGTCTTCTGTGTGATAGAAGAATTTCAGCCCGTGCTTTTCGTCCATGCCTTCGCCTTTCCAAAACGAATGCATTACGTGGCCGCCATCATCCAGCAGTTCGTGTTGACGCTCCAGCGAAAGGCTCAGTTCGTCGCCATTCAGGTGATGGAGAACCTTGTTCGAGTAGACGCAATCGAACTTGCGATCCGTAAGGAGTGTAACCGCATCCAGTATCAACAAGTCTGAGTCGGGGTGAGCGTTTCGATACCGGTCGATGAAGAATTCGGAATTGTCGGAGCCCGTGGCTTGATAACGCTCCAAGAGAAGGTCCAAATCTGCTCCCGGCCCCATCCCGATTTCAAGAACGCATGCGCCGTCCGGGACGTGTTTTGACATCGCGGAAATCAGCAATTTGCCATCGTAGCCCTCCGCCATGGCGATGTACTGCTTGGCGGTTTCTTCGTCATCATAAAAGCCCATGACGCTTAGCTTAGCAGGACATGACACGGCTTCCCAGAAGGGTCAGAAGCCGGTGTGCGCAAGGGCACGAATGCGTTGCTTCCTGCCAGTTTGGCGATGGCTTCTGGCAGCCGGTCGGCGGGCAAATCAGATGTTCGTTTCACAGGCGGGCGCCAAGTCGTGAAATGGCATGTCCGCGCCTAAGTGACCGTAGGGCGTTCATGGTGACCCACTTACTCGCTTCTCCTTTTTGTTCGATTGGCAAGAGGGTGCTGTAGCAATTCTCAAGCTTCCAACGGCCATCCTCGCA
>JAUWFF010000319.1 GCA_030607105.1 Filomicrobium sp. | reverse complement strand
CGGCGCAGTTCTGTTTCGGCGCTGCCGCGCAGGCCCAATCGACGTGCAAATGGTACGCCGCGACAGCGCTAAAGCAGCAACAGGAGAATGAGCGCCTAAAGTGTGGTTTTTCGGGCAATGCCTGGCACGCCGACCTTGGGCGCCACTTGCGATGGTGCAAGGGCGTGTCGCCGGATGAATGGAAGTCCGCTGCTCAAGAGCGCGAGCAAAAGCTTGGAGTCTGCGCCAGGGGCTAAAGCCCCTCAGACGCAAGAATTGAAATGCTGGGCTGGTTCCTTAGTGTCTCCTTGAGGGCCAGCCTTTATTGGACCCGCCTCTCATGAATTTTTCTGAGAGGCGGTCTTTTTGTGTTTTGGCAGTGGGGCGTCCCCGCTAGGCGGCTGGTGTGATCGCAAGGGTTTACACATTGTTAAGCCTCCTCACGCATGTGTGAGCGTAATCTGATTTGATCCCGGCTCGGTTCACAAGCAACCTGCATGCAGTGATTTGGGGCATCGGGGACTATGCGAAAACTAGCGTGTTTGATCATGTTGGCCTTGTTGGCTATTCCGGCGATGGTTTCGTCATCGGAAGCGAGCTTTCATGCTCAACCAAGCCTAACGTTTTTAGAATCCGCGGTCGACGATGAGCGGATTGTTGCAAAAGCTGATGGCGAACTCCAATGCGTATGCCCGAAGTCTGGATTGTGTGGAGCTCAACAGCCCATCGGACTGTCTCATGTGCGAGGGTTTCTGGAGGAGCTGTCGCCGTTATCGGTGATGAAACCGGGGCTATGTTCTTTGGCGCTCAAATCGCACATATCCGAGCTCGATCCTCCTCCTCCCCGATCACACCTTTGCTGATTCATCAAATCTCAAATTGATCACTTGCGGTTCGCGTCCAGATCGCGCCGTCGCGCGGGGGGCTGCCGTCAGCAAAGGACAAACAAACATGTCGTTGAAATTTTTAACGCCGACGGGGGTGCAGAGCGCCGCTAGCGGTACTGTCGAGCGTTGGTCACAGGATGCCTATGTCGCGCTCTTGCTGAGAGTTGGACTAGGTGTGGTGTTCGTCATCGGTGGCTGGAGCAAGTTATCGCAGCTGCTCGATCCGGCGCGCTCTGATGCCATTGTCGCGCTTTACACGGGCCCGACGGGCTACATCAACACATTCTTCCTGGAGTACCTGTTCGGGGTAGGATCGTGGCTTTCCCCATGGGGGTTCCTGACGACACTATCCACCTTTGAGTTCATCTCCGGCGTTGCGCTTTTGGCGGGCTTCATGGTGCGGCCGCTGGCGCTTTTCTACGGGTTCTTATTGTGGACGTTCGTGTTTTCACTGCCGGTAGTTCTGACGCCGGGCGTGGCGGTGGCGGAGAAGACGTATCTTGCGCCAGCTCTTTTGGTGCAGATCCGGGATATCACGCTGTCCGGCCTCATGTTCATCCTATTTAACCTGGGCTCGGGCGCCTATAGCCTTGATGCCAGATTGATGGGCTCCGCGGTAAAACGGCCGACGGCGAATTGGGAGCACCTGGGCCTACTATTACGCTTATCGCTTGCGGCGACCCTTCTTGTCGGCGGTTTCTTCGCTGGGATGGCTAACATCAAGACTTTCGGAATGCCGGCGCTGCTGATGATTGCCGCCGGTGTGGCAATGCTTGTTGATCACCGTGCGGCGCGGGTCGCTAGTGGGGTGCTGATTGCGATGCTACTGATCTACATCCTGGGCAAAATCACTTTCGAGAAGTCGCTGATCGGCAACCTCAACGCGGTGAAGCGTGAGTTTGCGTTGTTGGCGGCGGGGCTGGTACTGGCCATTCGCGGTGGCGGAGAGCTCTACACGGTACCCTTATTAATGATTCGCGCGAGGGAATCGCTTGCCGTTAGTCGGCGTCAACTCGCTGCTCATCCCTTGCGATTTCGCGTGACGGTCCCAGCCATGATCTTATTGCTGGCCCCTGCGGTTATATCGCTCGCCGTTGTTTTGGCACCCGAGGCGCGTGCCCAGGGTTTCTTTGGCGGCGGCAAGCTCTCGAAGCAAGTTGTAACGATCCGCACCAAGGAGCGGGCCGGCACGATCATTGTGAGCTTCGCGGATAGGCGGCTCTATAAGCTCATCGGCCAGGGGCGTGCGATCTCCTATCCGATCGGTATTCCAAAAGCGATCGACCGGTGGGATGGGACGCTGCGTGTAACGCAAAAGCGGAAGAATCCGGCATGGCGGCCGACACCATCTATGATGAGGCGCAATCCGCGGCTGCCGAGCTATGTTCCGGGTGGCCATCCGCAAAATCCATTAGGTGTTCGTGCGCTTTACCTGGGTCACACGTTCTATCGGATCCACGGTACGGATGCGCCATGGACGATCGGAAAGGCGGCGTCCAGCGGTTGCGTGCGGATGTATAACGAGCACGCGATCGACCTCTACAACCGGACCAAGGTCGGAGCCAAGGTGGTTGTGACCTGGAAGCGCTACGCGACGCGCCCAGGCTACGCCTCGCTTTAGGGTTCTTGAAGTTTGTGTGAGTCAAAAAAAGGCCGCTCGGTGGAGCGGCCTTTTGCTGTGCTTTGCGAATGATGGGGAGCTTGGGCTTACATCATGCCCATGCCGCCCATTCCACCCATGCCGCCCATGTCCGGGGCACCGCCGCCGGCACCTTCCTTCTTCGGCGATTCTGCAACCGCAGCTTCGGTGGTGATCAAGAGGGCAGCGATCGAAGCAGCGTCCTGGAGGGCGGTGCGTACAACCTTAGCAGGGTCAATAATGCCCGATTTGACCATGTCGACGTATTTGTCGTTTTGGGCGTCGTAGCCGTCGTTGATGTCTTTTGTCTCTAGAACCTTGCCGACGACGATCGAGCCTTCGACGCCAGCGTTCTCAGCGATTTGCCGGATCGGCGACTGGAGCGCGCGGCGCACGATCTGGATGCCAGCTTCCTGGTCGGGGTTATCGCCTTCGACATCGATCTTCTGAGCCGCCTTGATCAGGATGACGCCGCCACCTGGGACGATGCCTTCTTCAACTGCGGCGCGGGTCGCGTTAAGTGCGTCGTCGACGCGGTCCTTGCGTTCCTTCACCTCGACTTCAGTCGCTCCGCCGACCTTGAGCACGGCAACACCGCCGGCCAGCTTGGCCAGGCGTTCCTGCAGTTTTTCGCGATCATAATCGGAAGTGGTGTCGTCGATTTGCCGGCGAATCTGGCCGATCCGACCCTTGATGTCATCGGAGTTGCCGCC
>JAUWFF010000150.1 GCA_030607105.1 Filomicrobium sp. | reverse complement strand
CCGCTCGCAGTTGTAGCGATGGTGGTTGTTTTTCAAAGTCGTAGACTGCCGTCCACTGAATGCAAATGCTGCGGACTACATTTACCCTAGAATCGGGCAGGTCCACCATTGCTTGTTGCGTCCACCAGACGACCTCGCGCTGGACATAAGCCCAGTGGTCGCCGATGTCATTGCGGAGACACTGTCCCGGAAAGAGATGGTGATGGTGACTGGCCCTAGTCTGATCCGCCGGAGGTTTGCTCTGATTCCACGATGCGCTTTAAGCTTGCCAGACCGTTTTCATACTCCTGGCCAATCATCTCATCCATATCGAGGCCCATGATCAGCATCATCGCCCGCTCGACGAACCCCTGCTCGCCAGCCAGGCTCCACGTAACTTTCGTGGCATCACCTTCGGGTTGAAACGCGAAGCCGACATCGCTGCTTCCTGGAAATGGCCTCTCAAATTTCAACTTGATTACGATCCGCTCAGCCGGAGTGCTTTCAACGATGGCCATCTGGCCTTTGCCGACTTCTTCATTGCCATCCCACTTGAAGATTGCACCCGGGCCTTCTTGCGGCCCCTCGTAGGCCGTCTTTGAATTGGGATCGCGGTTGGCCCAAGGCGACTAGTCATCCCATTTTTTGAATTTGTTGACGTGAGTGAAAACCGCTTCGGGCGGCGCCGCGATGCTCGTTGAACGATCCACCGAATAGTGACCTGGCTGCAGGGCGACGTAGGCGGCAAAGGCAAGTATCGCTGCAATCAATATCACAAGCAGCCGTTTGATCATGGCGGGTCTCCCGGATTGACTGGGCCCTGTTCGCATACCCCGTCGACGTGCGTATGACGGTTTCACGCCGCGAGCACGCGGCGGTGTGGTGTTTCAGGGGAACAGTTCAATGGTCGGGCCCTGGCTAGTTTCCCCACATCAGTCGAGCACTGATGCAACATCAACGGAAGACACCACACGATGAAATCGACACTCAAGACGATTGCGCTTTCCACACTCATCGCGGGCCTTGCGGCTGCAGGCGCCTTCAGCGCGGCACAGGCAACGCCTTATGTCGGCAAATCCGGACCCTACGCTCCATTTTTCCAGGGCGACTGACGCCGGATCGGAGCCCCGCTTGGAGCGGTCCGCCCTCTTGGCGGGCCGTTTTTGCGTTTCGCCTGCTGATTTGAAATGCGGGGCTTACGGCGCGCGTTGATCACGCGTCTGACGCGGCCCCTGCGCCCCTACACCACGCCCGCTCGCAGCATGTCGTGGACATGTACGATGCCTGCTGGCTTGCCCTTGTCGACGACGAATAGCGCAGTGATGCGGCTGGCGTTCATGGTCTCCAGCGCGGCTGAAGCGAGGGTGCCGGGTGTGACGAACTTCGGTTTCTTAGTCATCACTTCACCGGTCTTCGAGCGCAGCAGCTTGTCGCCCATGTTTCTGCGCAAGTCGCCATCGGTGATAACCCCGACGAGCTTGCCCTTCTTGTCGACGATGCCGAGGCATCCGAACGCCTTCTGTGTCATGGTGACCAGCGCCGACGTCATGTCCTCGTCGTCGCGGGCTATGGGCATGTCCTCGCCCTTGTGCATCAGGTCGGCAACGTACTTCAGCGAAGCGCCGAGTGATCCGCCAGGGTGAAAAACTTTGAAATCATGAGCCGTGAAGCCCTTAGTTTCCAGCAGAGCAATGGCCAGACAATCGCCAATGGCTAGCTGCATGGTGGTCGAGGTTGTCGGGGCCAGACCGTGCGGGCAGGCTTCCTTGGAGCGGGGCAGTTCGAGGCAAACATCCGCCTGCGAGCCGAGCGCTGAGCCTTGGCGCGATGTCAAAGCGATGAGCGGCACGGAGAAGCGCCGGGAAAAGGCAATAATGTTGGTGAGTTCCACGGATTCGCCCGACCAGGAGATTGCCAAAATAACGTCGTCACGGGTGATCATGCCGAGATCGCCGTGGGAGGCCTCACTTGGATGGACAAAAAAAGCGGGCGTTCCGGTTGAAGCGAATGTGGCCGCAATCTTCTGGCCAATTTGACCGCTCTTGCCGATTCCGCTGACGATGACACGCCCCCGGGCCTGCGCGACTGTCTGAACTGCGTCGGCGAAGGGGCCCCCAAGACCGTTGGCCAGAGCTTCGCGCAATTCCATCAGACCGGCGCTTTCCAGTTTCAAAGTGCGTTGAGCGGCGTCAAGCGATGCCGACCTCAGTTTACCGCGGCTCCTGCCGGCCTTTGTTGCCGCAATTGGGCCCTTCGCAGTACTTGAAGACTTGCGAAGGGCTGCTGCTCCTGCTTCATGGACCAGGCCGATCGCCTTGCCCTTGCCACCCTCAATTGATCTGAGATTCGCTCTGCGTCCGGCCATTTTGTCCCCCGACAACGGCGCATTCCCAGCGCCCGCTGCATTTGTATCGCGCGGCTCCAGCTGGAAGTTGTGTAGCAAATGCGGGCCGTAGCGCAAATCGCTTCTGAGCGATCGCAAACAGCTTATCGGCCAAGAAGGCACAATTTTGGGGCAGCAACGGTACGGATGAGCGCCAATCTCCATGATCTTGCAGGATTCGAGCGCCTTGTTGACTCGTCCCCGGCGGCCACATGATAACCGCGGGCCATGAACGCGAACCCCGCACCACCTGACCGATTCGCCTTTAAGATGCTTGCCACTGACGGCGCCGCGCGTCTCGGCAAAATCCACACGCCGCGCGGGGCCATTCGCACGCCCGCGTTCATGCCGGTGGGCACGGCCGGCACGGTCAAAGCACTTTATCCTGAGCAAGTCCGAGATGCCGGCTCCGATATTATCCTTGGCAACACGTATCATTTGATGCTGCGGCCAGGAGCCGAGCGCGTCGGGCAACTCGGCGGACTACATGAATTCATGCGATGGCCTGGACCCATTCTGACAGATTCGGGCGGCTTCCAGGTCATGAGCCTCGCTGCGAAACGGAAGATCAGCGAGGAGGGAGCGGCATTTGCGTCGCATCTTGACGGCTCGCGCCACATGCTGAGCCCGGAGCGATCTATTGAAATCCAATGTCTGCTGGGTGCCGACATCCTAATGCAGCTTGACGAATGTCTGGAGCTGCCGGCTGCTCGAGAAGAGGTGCGGCGCGCGATGGAACTGTCTCTGCGCTGGGCGGAACGCTCAAAGCGCAGCTTCGAGGACCAACAACGGGCTGGATTGGCCGGCGTTGGTCAGGCGCTGTTCGCCATTGTACAGGGTGGCACCGACGAAGAGCTGCGCCTGGCATCGGCGGAGGCGCTCGTCGCCATGGACTTCCCTGGCTACGCCGTTGGCGGTCTTGCCGTTGGTGAAAGTCAGGAAGCTATGTTGCGCACGCTGGAAGTCACTGTCCCGCTGTTGCCCGAGCTAAAACCGCGTTACCTAATGGGAGTCGGCACGCCCGATGATCTGATCGAGGCCGTAGCGCGCGGCATCGATATGTTTGACTGCGTCTTGCCGACCCGCAACGGGCGGCACGGCGTGGCCTTCACCTGGTCGGGCCGAATCAATCTGAAGAACGCCTGTCATGCCGACGATGCCACGCCGCTTGATCCGTTGAGCTCTTGTCCGGCGGCGCGGGATTACTCGCGCGCCTATTTGCATCACCTGATCAAGGCCGGTGAGATGCTCGGCTCGATGATGATTTCCTGGATCAACGTCACCTTCTACCAGGATTTGATGGCAGCCATGCGCATGGCAATCGCGGAGGACCGTTTCGCCGTATGGGCTAAGGAAACCAAGGCGAGACTATCGGCGGGGGCCTCATAACATCGGTATCGATGGTCTAGCGGTCTTGCGATTTCACAGCTTGTTCGCGGTGGAACAGGTAGACCCCTGAGGCAATGATGACGGTCGAGCCAGTGACCGTCCACAAATCGGGGACGTCACCAAAGACGAAATAGCCCAACGCCGCCATGGAGATGATCTGCAGATAGAGAAATGGGGTGATGATGCCCGCGGGGGCGAGGCGATAAGCCAGAATGAACAAGTAATGTCCGGCACCACCCAGAATGCCCAGAGACAGCAAAAGCAGCCAAGTGGTCACCGGAAACTCCCATTGCCATTCCGCGGCGGCGAACGGGAAACCAAGGATGACGCCTGCGAATAGCGACATGAACAATGTCACCAGCGGCGGGTCGTCCCCGGCGATGTGGCGTGTGATCAAGGCAAAGGCGACGTAAGCAGCCATCGCGGCGAACGAATACAAAAGCGCGGGATGTACCTGCACAAAGCCTGGCCGGACAACGATCAAGATGCCTGCGAAGCCCGCCAAAATAGCCATGAAGCGCCGCACGCCGACCCATTCGCCTTGAAGGGGACCGGCAAGCAATGCGACGATCAAGGGCGACAGAAACATGATCGTGACGGTCTGATCGAGCCGTAAAAACTGCAAAGCCAAAAAATTGAAGACGGTAGTGAGCGCCATCATGACCGAGCGCGCAGCCTGCCAACCGGGCCTATTGGTGCGGAACAAATCGCCGAGGCTCAAGACGCCCGAGGCCGGCACAAAAACCAGGAGCAAGACGAACTGGACCAGGAACCGCAGCCAGATGAGCTGCCCAACCGGGACGCCGGAGACGGTCCCAAGATACTTCGCCGAGCTATCGAGGCATGAAAACAGGGTCACCGCTACGACCATCAGCATGATGGCCCTGGCGAGATCGCCCGTTGGCGTCAACGCGGCTGTGAGGCTGCTTGTCGGCTGTGTCATCTGGTCCCACGGCGAACGCTGGCATGAGGCAAACGCCACAGGGCCAGGGCAAATGTTTAGGTAAGCTGTCGTTTGGCTGAGATAAAGTCGTTACCCGCCTTGAAGTCCATCCCACAGCGCGCTAGAAAGCCGCCTCGCCGCGCTCACACAGTTCGGCGCTAATAGT
>JAUWFF010000285.1 GCA_030607105.1 Filomicrobium sp. | reverse complement strand
CATCCCACAATCGCTTTGACGATAATGGCATCAAGCTGTTTGATCCTGACGGTTACAAGCTGTCGGACGAGATGGAACTGCGGATTGAGGAGCTGATTGATTCCGACGTCGACAAATTACTAGCAGGTGCCGACAATATCGGGAGGGCTACGCGCGTCGAGAGTGCTCAGGAGCGGTATGTCGAGTTCGCCAAGCGGACGTTGCCACGGAACCTGCGTCTCGATGGGCTGCGTATCGTCGTGGACTGTGCGCATGGTGCTGGCTACCGGGTTGCGCCGGAGGTGCTGTGGGAGCTGGGCGCGGAGGTCATCAAGATCGGTGTCGATCCAAATGGCAGGAACATCAACTACAAGTGCGGCTCGACTGCCCCGGATGCTTTGATTGAAAAAGTGCATGAGGTGCGGGCGGACATCGGGATTGCACTCGATGGTGATGCGGATCGCGTTGTGATTGTTGACGAGAAAGGTCATATCGTCGACGGCGACCAGCTGATGGCTGTGATCGCGGAAAGCTGGTACAGACGCGGGCGATTGGCTGCCGGCGGTATCGTTGCGACGGTGATGTCGAACCTTGGGTTAGAACGGCACCTCCAGGACATGGGGTTGTCAATGGCGCGGACGCCGGTGGGTGACCGCTATGTCGTCGAGCATATGCGCAAGCACGGCTACAATGTCGGGGGTGAGCAATCTGGGCACATTGTGCTGTCCGACTTCACAACGACGGGAGATGGCCTGGTATCAGCGTTGCAGATCCTTGCGGTCGCTGTTGCCAGTGAGCGGCCAATCTCAGAGGTTTGCTCGTGCTTCGAACCATTGCCGCAACTGCTTCAGAACGTGCGCTACAAAGATGGCCGTCCCTTGGACGACAGTAACGTGAAGAGAACGATCGAGAGTGCCAAGCAAAGGCTTGGCAACGGCGGGCGTCTGGTGATTCGCCCATCGGGCACAGAACCGGTCATCCGGGTGATGGCAGAAGGAGACGACCGCGGGCTCATCGAACTCGTGGTCGGTGATATCTGCGAAGCGGTTCGTGCGGTGGCGGCCCGGGCGGCCTAATCGCTAAGGCCGGTCAATAAAGGTTTAGCGGGCGGTCGGGTCTGGATGCTCTGCGTGGCATTCCAGCAACGCGGCTCGCCTAGTTGAGCCGCCTGCAGCAGTCTGCTGCATCGTGGAATACTGATTAAGCATCCTTTAAATGTTCCGGGCGAATACTCCCCCTTAGCAAACGTTTCGCGTTGCACGTGTCCCGCCGACCGTTGTCGGCTGATCCATGAGGGGAATCATGATCCGGACCAGCAGCGCCGTCGCGTTGGGCGCTCTTGTTATGGCCGCGCGTAGGGGGGAAGCCGCAACGGCTGATCCTCACGTCAGCCGTACAGACGGTACGAAGGACTTTTTTGCCCCTCTAACTGTCGCGTCAACAGCTTCGTTTTATCCGTGCATCGATGGTGTTCACGGCGGGTACCGCTCGCCGGTGACGGTCGACGATAGGACTACGGCTTCAAGGAATACGTCTAACCGACTGTCACGGGCGTGCCGGTGAAGGAACCGGTCGTGCCTCGCGGAAAGAGAGATCGAACAATGAAACTCTATCAGCTCAGCTTGTCGCTCGCTTTGACGACCTTTGCTTTGGCTGGCGCTCCAGCTTCTGCCGCCGACTGGAATTATGGGGCCGGTGGATTAAAGGATTTCGGCGCAGCAGCTATTCCCGTTCCGGCCCCGGTGCCGATCCCCGAATATATGGCGCGCTATTATTTCCGCCTTGATGCCGGTATTGGTTTTGGGGATTCACCGACGGGCACCGAGCAGGGCTACCTTTACGGCGAAGACAGCCTCGGTGGTCCGTGGCCTATGCAGTCGGGATGGTTCAACAACGACTTTGATTCGTTGGTGACATTAGGTGTTGGCGCTGGTGTCTATATCGGGAGCGGCTTCCGTCTCGACCTGACGGCTGAGACGCGCTCGCAGGGCAAAGTGAAGATCAACGGCGATTACCAATACATCAGCGTGGACGATGACCAGGTTCGTGGCCGCGTCCGTGATGAGACTACGCTGCGCGGCGGTATCTTCTTGGTCAACGGCTACTATGACTTCGATCGCGGACCGTCATCACGTTTTACGCCCTATATCGGCGCCGGGCTTGGGTTTGCATGGAATGAACTGAAGCGCAACCACTCGACCGTTGAAATTTCGCGAGACTGTAGCGGAAGCTGCGATGGCTCATTCAGCTCGCGAGATTTCCAGTCGGTGCAGGACAAGACGCACGATATCGTTTTTGCCGCATCGGCGATGGCGGGCTTGAGCTACCGGATCAGCGACTACGCGCTGCTAGATATGAACTACCGTTATTTGTATGCCGGTTCGACGGATGCTGGTTTTGGGATCCAAGGCCGCACCTTTGGTGGAAACTCGAAGGTCACCATCGGCGAAGCCCACGAACACCAAATCCGTGCCGGTCTGCGGTTTGATGTTAACTAGCGAGACGTTATCCTGATACCATCACGGCAAGGTATCCGCGGACGGGCCTTGCACAAAAACGGCGGTGCGAATTTCAGCTCCGCCGTTTTTTATTGGTCTTCGCGGAACAAGCAGACCGTGTGGCCAATCAACATGCGGCCTTTGAAGTAAGGCGAGACGCCGGGCAGGTGGCAGGTGAGGGTGACGGGCGCGATTGCGGTCGACCAGAATTGATCGAGGGCACCGAGGTCCTCAGTAGGTTGAGCGTCAGCGCTGAGCTTCAGTTCATAGTGGCCCTTGCGGGGGGCGACGGGTTCCTTCTTATACTCGCGGGGGTAGAACAAGACCGTCTTGGATACGCTTCCTCGGCCGGCGACAGAGAGTGGCGCGAACGGCGCCTTGGGCCGGCGCTGGTTGTTGGAGATGTCTTCCTTGGTGAAGAAGTAGCCCGGGGAGGTGAAGTAGCTGGCGAGTAGCGTCTTTGTTGTTCCCGTGTCCAAATTGCGCACCTCCAGCTTCAAAGCAGAGACGAGTCCGTCGCGGGGCGCCGGAATTGGACACCGTGATGGGCAGAACGAAGACTTCAAAGCTACCATCAGGATCGCGCGTATAGTTGATCGTATCGGGCAGATAGACGTGCAGCTGGGCCTGTTTGATGACCGTCTGGTAGAGGCTGACTGCGGAAAAGACCAGCGCCAATGCTGAGACAACGATCGCCATCATGCCACCGCTTTGTCGCGCCGATTGGCGGGCAATTTCGCTGTTTTCATTATAGGGTTGGGTGCCGGCCTGCTGGCCTTGCCGTTCGCTCATCGTGACTTTACCCTCCGGGACTTAACGGATGGCGGACACTGGAAGACACTTCTGTGTCCGCTTGTTGCATGAAAGCGCCAAAACTATGGGGGCGAGGCAGTGCTGGGGCGCGGTCAGTTCGTCGTTGGTTCGTGTTGGAGTTGGGATTCCAGTTCGGCGATGCGCGTCCGCAGCGGGACAATGGCGTCTTCTACCTCCTCGGCGGTGAAACGTGGTGTAATGTGC
>JAUWFF010000359.1 GCA_030607105.1 Filomicrobium sp. | reverse complement strand
GGTCGGCGGAGTGTCGACAGTATAATGCAGCCAGCCGTGCCATTCGGGCGGAACCTTGGATGCATCCGCAAGGTCTTTATAGGTCACGAACCGGCGGGGAACGCCCAGTGGCCCGACGCCCTTGCGCTGCTCGTAATAGCGGTTGCCAAACTCGTCCTCTCCAATGAATCCGGCGATCTTGCTAATCGTCCATCTGGTGCCCCAGGTGTTGCCGCCCCACCAGCAGAAGATCTCGCTTAGGATTCCCACGACTTATTTCCCACCTTGCATCAGTGTTGAGGTTCAAGGATCGTTCAGCTCAGCTTAGACCAGAGACGACCATTCTTGTCCATACGGCCAATAGGCGCGGCATCCCTGCCACACTGTGTGCCCTCGGAATCGCGCTAGTCTCGAGGGCGGGTTGAAAACCTTTCCCTAATTATCCGCATCCCGTCGGTCAGCGCCCATGCGGTTTGGGACAGATGCTGGCCGGTTTTTCCGAGAACTATGGACAAGAGTTCAACAGTTCTTCCACAGCACCCCAACATCTAGTTGCTCCTAGGCCTACAGCAAGGGAATCGCACAACAGGTTGTAGCGGGTGGTTTTGTCTAACTTCGAATCGAACTAGCTTTTCGGACATCGGATGGGAAGAGCTGTGGCGGGCTCCCGTCTGAAGTCGTCCGCGGTGTTCTGCGTCGTTTCCCAATTTTTCGTCATACATCGTCAACTCCTGCACCCTGTGGTGCTGAAGGAGAGAGAGTTCGCTTGTTGCAGTGTTGTGACAGAGCCGCCTGATGCGGTCTGCTGGTGCGTAAAGCCTAAGTCATAATGCAGGGCCCTATGTTCACCGTTGGCGCTGCCTACTGAAGCGAAATGCTGCCGCGCGCGGAAGCCACGTGGCGCAGAGCAACGACCAACTGGGGCAAGACTAAATGAAAATCTCGCGCCGTTTCACTGAAGCTGGCAAGTCGCCTTACGACAAGATTCCGTTCCGTCGTGCGACTTCAGAAATTCGCAACCCCGACGGTTCTGTCGTTTTCCATCTCGAAGAGTTCATGGTGCCCGAGCACTGGAGCCAAGTGGCGGCTGACATTCTTGCTCAGAAGTACTTCCGCAAAGCGGGCGTGCCCCAGCGCCTTAAACGAGTCGAGGAAACACAGGTTCCTTCGTGGCTTTGGCGGTCGGTTGCCGACGAGCGGGCGCTTAGTGAGCTGCCGGCATCGGAACGCTCGGGCGGCGAAGAGGATGCCCGCCAGGTGTTTGACCGGCTAGCCGGCACCTGGACCTATTGGGGCTGGAAGGGCGGCTATTTCACAAGCGAGGACGATGCGCGGGCGTTCTTCGATGAGCACCGCTACATGCTGGCCATGCAAATGGCGGCGCCGAACTCGCCTCAGTGGTTCAACACCGGTTTGCACTGGGCATACGGCATCGATGGGCCGGGCCAGGGCCACTACTTCGCGGATCACGTGACGGGCGAAATCCAGCAGTCGACGTCGGCTTATGAGCGGCCGCAGCCGCATGCCTGCTTCATCCAGTCGGTTGCTGACGATCTCGTCAATGAAAACGGCATCATGGATCTCTGGGTGCGGGAAGCACGCCTGTTCAAATATGGTTCGGGAACAGGCACCAACTTTTCCAGCCTGCGCGGCGGTCGCGAAAAGCTGTCTGGCGGCGGCAAGTCGTCGGGTTTGATGAGCTTCCTGAAGATCGGCGACCGTGCGGCCGGTGCGATCAAGTCCGGTGGAACAACACGGCGCGCAGCCAAGATGGTGGTCGTTGACGTGGACCACCCCGACATCGAGGAATACATCAATTGGAAGGTGCGGGAGGAGCAAAAAGTTGCAGCGCTCGTCACCGGTTCGAAGATTTGCGAGAAGCGCCTCAATGCCATCCTCAAGGCCTGCATCAATTGCGAAGCCGATGGCGATGACTGCTTTGATCCTAGCAAGAACCCGGCGTTGAAGCGTGCCGTCAAGGACGCCCGGCGTGATCACGTGCCCGACAACTATATCCGCCGTGTCATACAGTTTGCGCGTCAAGGCTTCACGGACCTTGCCTTTGAGACCTACAACACCGATTGGGATTCGGATGCCTATCTGACGGTTTCCGGTCAGAACTCCAACAACTCGGTGCGTGTCACGGATGACTTCCTCAAGGCCGTCGAGGAGGACGCTGAGTGGAAGCTGACTCACCGGACCTGCGGCACCACCGCGAAGACCATCAAGGCGCGCGACCTGTGGGGGCAAATCGGCCACGCGGCATGGGCTTCCGCGGATCCAGGCATCCAGTTCCATTCAACGATCAACGACTGGCACACGTGCCCGCAATCAGGTGAGATTCGAGCTTCGAACCCGTGCTCGGAGTACATGTTCCTGGACGACACGGCATGCAATCTGGCGTCGCTTAATTTGATGCGGTTCCGCCGGGACGATAAGAGCTTCGACACGGAGGCGTTCGCGCATTCCTGCCGGCTGTGGACCATGGTCTTGGAAGTCTCAGTGTTGATGGCGCAGTTCCCTTCGCGCCAGATCGCCGAGCTGAGCTATCGCTACCGGACCCTGGGCCTTGGCTTCGCCAACATCGGCGGTCTACTGATGGCTTCGGGGATTTCTTATGACTCCGATGAAGGCCGCGCGATCGGTGGTGCCGTTTCGGCGATCATGACTGGCGTTTCTTATGCGACCAGCGCCGAGATGGCCTCTGAGCTTGGCCCGTTCCCGGGTTATGAAGATAACGCCGAGGACATGTTACGGGTGATCCGCAACCACTCTCGCGCCGCGCACGGCAAAAGTGGTGGCTACGAAGCGCTTTCGACCATTCCAGTGCCGCTCGATCACGTCTCCTGCAAGGATTCTCGCCTTGTTGAGGCCGCTAAGCGGGCCTGGGACAATGCGCTGGAACTTGGTGAGCAGCATGGCTTCCGCAACGCGCAGGC
>JAUWFF010000398.1 GCA_030607105.1 Filomicrobium sp. | reverse complement strand
TCCAGGAAGTCGCGGAATTCGCGCTCCTCATTTTCCAGGCGGCGCAGGGTTTCCTCGCGGTATTCGTCAAAGGCGGCGTTGCCGCTTGAGCCGAACAGCTTTGAGCCGTGTTTGCATTGTTCGCGCATCTTGCTGCTCCACGTGCCAAACCGGCGCTTGGCTCCACATCCCATTCGTCCACTCCAGATCAGGTAAGCCAGGACGGCGAGGCCGATCGGCCAGAAGATCACGAAGCTCAAGACCATTAATGCGATCCAGGCCGGTAGGCCCCAATCATCCAGCTTTGCGACGACGTCGGACATCGTTATCCCTCGGCTCAAGTTGCAGGACCGGCCAAGTGGCCGCATGTAAATGTAAATAACTTTTACATTTATAATATTGGGGTGCCCGGGGGCGATGTCAAGAGTGGCCGGAGAGGGAGAGGAGGGGAGTTAGAAGAGGCCGAGGCGGCAATGCGGGATGAGTGGAACTCGCCGAAGTTTCTGTTGCGATCAGCAATATAGTTCACGTCATTTCCAGTGGATTCACGGCCTGCCTTGTTGACGCCACAAGTCTGAACGGAGACCCTAAGAGGGTCGCGAAATCTCAAGAATATGCTCAAGAAGCGCGGGCTGACCGCGCCCCTCAACCGGTCTTTTGTGTGGAAATAGCGGCCCCGGAGGCTTCCTCGTGGAGCCTACGGGGCGGGAGGAGGCCCGTGAAGAGTTTGTTGGTGGCTGTGGCGGCAGCCGCGGCGTTGGCCCTATGGTCAAAAGACGCGCGCTCCGATGTGACATTTGATACCGCATTCGCGGTGCCTTCCTCCGTGACCGTCGGGCAGACGACCTATTAGAGCGGATCTCAACTCAGCACGGTTACGATTGACGCCCGAGCGCGCACCTTCTAGCTCAACGTGATGAGCTGATAGGTGACCTTGAGGTATGGCGACAGACGCTTCTTCAGAACACGGTAAATGGCAATTCTGGATCGACCGCGGTGGTACGTTCACCGACATCGTGGCGGTTGATCCCGAGGGACGTTTGCGGGCGCGCAAGGTTCTCTCGGAAAATCCCGAAGCTTATGAAGATGCCGCGCTGGAGGGTATTCGGCGGTTCTTAGGCGTCGCCTGTGACGCACCGTTACCGTCAGCGCGCATCGCGCACGTCAAGATGGGAACGACGGTTGCGACCAACGCATTGTTGGAACGTAAGGGCGAACCAACCGTTCTCGTCACCACGGCAGGGCTCGAGGATCATCTGGAAATCGGCTATCAAGCGCGGGCGGACATCTTCGCACGGCGGATTATCAAGCCAGAGATGCTGTATCAACGCGTGATTGGAGTCGCCGAACGGGTCCTGGCGGATGGCACGGTTGAAAAGGAGCTTGATGTCGAGGAGCTGAAGCGGGCGCTAGAGGCGGCCTACGCGAACGGGCTGCGGGCGGTGGCGATCGTATTCATGCATGCCTACGCGTTTCCTGATCACGAAGGGCGCGCGGCCGGTATTGCCCGGGGCATCGGCTTTGACCAGGTCTCGGTCAGTCATGAGGTGTCGCCGCTTATCAAGTTCGTCGGGCGCGGTGATACGACGGTGGCGGATGCGTATCTGTCGCCGGTGTTGCGGCGCTACGTCGAGCGCGTTTCCGGTGCGCTCACTTCGCACGAAGGGGTAGGGCAGACCGAGGATGGCCCTCGGTTGATGTTCATGGCGTCATCGGGTGGGCTCAAGGCAGCGCATTTGTTTCAGGGCCGCGATGCTATTCTCTCCGGTCCCGCCGGGGGGGTGGTCGGTATGGCGGAGACTGGAAGGCGCGCCGGGTTCGAACAGGTGATCGGTTTCGACATGGGCGGAACGTCAACGGATGTCGCGCATTTCGCGGGCGACTTCGAACGTACGTTCGAGACGGAAGTCGCCGGTGTCCGGATCCGCGCGCCGATGCTGCAAATCCATACGGTGGCGGCTGGCGGGGGATCGATCCTGCGCTTTGACGGTCTGCGCTTTCGCGTCGGGCCGGAAAGTGCGGGCGCCGATCCTGGTCCGAAATGCTATCGGCGCGGAGGGCCGCTGACGGTAACCGACGCCAATGTGATGCTTGGCAAACTGGCGCCTGATCTGTTTCCCGAGATTTTCGGGCCTGGTCAGGATCAGCCGCTTGATGCGGAAGCCGTGCGGACGGCGTTCGCGGACCTGGCAAAAGAGATCGGCGACGGGCGCAGTGCGGAGGACGTCGCCGATGGGTTCATTCGCATCGCGGTTGAGAACATGGCCAACGCTGTGAAAAAGATTTCCGTCGAACGCGGCTATGACGTCACCGAGTACGCGCTCAACTGCTTTGGCGCGGCCGGCGGACAGCACGCCTGCCTTATCGCCGACAATCTGGGGATCGAGACGGTGCTGATCCATCCCTTGTCCGGGCTGCTGTCGGCCTACGGGATGGGGCTTGCCAAACTACGCACGAGCCGCGAGCGCTCGTTGGAACTGCCGTTTGATGAGAAATCGATGCAGCGCCTTGAGGAGGTGGTCTGGCGGCTTGGGGAAGATGTCACCGAGGAGCTTC
>JAUWFF010000377.1 GCA_030607105.1 Filomicrobium sp. | reverse complement strand
GCACCAAACCAGCCGAGAAGCTGGGTACAGGTCGGACCAGACTGGACGTGGGTGAAATCCAGGATCTTGATGCCTTCTAGAGCTTTGCTCATGGTGGTCTTCTCCAAACTCCGCCAGGGGCATTTAGGAGCCGACCGTCTCAACCGGTCGGCTTGTGCGGGGGTAGCACCACTTGCCCTGGAGCCACCCCCGTAATTTTGTGAAAAACCGAGCGTTCGATGCACTACTTATACATAGTCTGGTTCTTCGTACCCGGCGCGTACTCGGTTGGGTCGACCCAGATATTGACGACCGCCGAGCGACCGGTTTTCGCGATCGCCTCACGCGCTCGATGCAAAGCCGGCTGGATATCCTCAGCATCATGAACTTCCTCGCCGTAGCCGCCGAGCATCTCCGCGAACTTCGAGAACGGGATGTCAGCAAGCAGGTTACCGACGTTGCCGCGCTGCTCTCCGTACTTGGAAATTTGGCCATAGCGGATCTGGTTCATGGCAGAGTTGTTTCCGATGACCGCGAGATAGGGCGCCCCAAAGCGGTTGGCAGTTTCCATATCGAATGCGGTCATTCCGAACGAGCCGTCGCCGTAGTAGCAGAGCACTTCCTTGTTCGGGTGTGCCAACTTCGCCGCAAGTGCGAAACCAGTGCCGACACCGAGAGAGCCAAGCGCACCTGGGTCCATCCACTGGCCAGGCCCGCGAGGACGCACCGCTTGCGCGGAAATCGTAACGACGTCGCCGCCATCGCCGATGTAGATCGTATCGTCGCCGAGGAACTCGTTGATTTCCCATGCGACGCGGAACGGATGGATTGGCGAGCGATCCGACGTGAATAGTGGCATCAGCTTTTCAAGCGCCATGGCTTCCGCCTCACGAAGCTTCGCCATCCACTGTTTGCGAGCCTGCCGCTTTCCGTTGTCGATCTTCGCCGAAGCCGCATCAAGCACCGCACCGAGGATCGCGCCAGGATGACCGACAAGACCAAGCGAGATGTCGCGGTTCTTGCCGACTGTTTTGTAGTCGAGGTCAATCTGAACAAGCTGCAAATCCTTCGAGATCCGCTTGCCGTAGCCCATGCGGAAATCGAAGGGAGTACCAACGATGACGATGACATCAGCGTTCTTGAACGCCAGCGACCGGGTCCGGTCAAAGTGATGTTCGTCGCCTTGAGGAAGCATGCCGCGGCTGGCGCCATTGAAGTATCCAGGAATGTCGAGACCGCGCAGCAGGGCTATGGCTTCATCCTGGCCGCGTGCCGTGAACACCTGCTGACCGAACAAAATGGCTGGACGCTCGGCATTGACGAGAAGGTCGGCGAGCTTCTCAATATCGTTGGGATCACCGATAGACCTGACAGAGGCACGGTAGGCGCCCGCTTTCGGGACCACAGCCGTGTCGATGTGAACTTCACGGTCAAGCACATCGCGCGGGATTTCGAGATAGGCTGGGCCATACGCACCGGCAAAACACTCACGTGCCGCCATAGAGATCATGTCCGCCACGCGCTCCGTTGAACGAACACTGTCGGAGAACTTTGTAATGGGCCGCATCATTTCGGTGTGCGGGAGGTCCTGAAGCGAACCCATCCGATGCTGTGTCAGCGCGCCCTGGCCGCCAATGTGCAGCACCGGGCTCTCAGAGCGGAAGGCCGTTGCAACGCCCGTGACCGCATTGGTGCAGCCGGGCCCCGCCGTTGTCACGACACAGCCGAGCTTTCCCGTTTGCCGAGCGTACCCGTCCGCGGCATGCGCAGCGACTTGCTCATGACGAACGTCGATGATCCGAATACCTTCGTCGATGCATCCATCATAGATGTCGATGATGTGCCCACCGCACAGTGTGAAAATAGTATCCACGCCCTCGTTCTTCAGGGCCTTCGCTGCGAGCCGCCCGCCCGAAACAATGTTAGGGTCTGTACTTTTTTGGACTAGGGTATCGTCGGCCGTGTTGGTCACCGGAGCGGTCGTTGTTGCCGCCATTTGCAGCCTCCCATGTGATTGTGGGCTTTCGGCCCGATTTTGCTGGCTTTATTCGATGTCCACGTAGCGTTCAACGTGGTTTCGCAATTTCATCGTGTGCTCACACACGAGCCGGCCAGCTCGAACTGCATCGCGGGCCTCAAGGACCTCGATGATCTCTTTGTGATCTCCAATCGAGCGCTTGGCCCGGTCCTTTTCGAAGATCGCTCTGTTTCTGATTGCGCGAACATGGACGAACAGGCCGTCCGTAATGTCGTTGATCAAATCGTTCTTGCCGAGCCCGATAATAGCTTGGTGAAATCGAATGTTCGCGTCTGAGTACTCACCCATGCGCCGCGCCACGGCGTCCTGGCCGAATTCATCGACCAGGTCGTGCAAAGCAGCGATTTCTTCGTCGCTGGCAACTTCACAGGCAAGCTTCGCCGCCATGCTTTCGAGAGCCGCCCAAACGGTGATCATCTCCATGATCTCCGCCTTGGTCTTGCGCACGATGAAGATCCCACGCCGCGCGACAACCCGGACAAGCCCTTCTTGATCAAGCTGCGCCAGTGCTTCTCGAAGCGGCGTTCTCGAAATACCAAAGCGCGCCGACAGGTCGCGCTCGTCAAGCCGCAGCTCGACCTTGCTGTCGTAGATATTCATTTCAGTGATGGCTGCCTTCAGAGCCTTGTAGGCCCGAGCTTTTAGGCTCTGACTTTCCCCGATGGGCCTAACTGACAGTCGATTGCCAGACATCACACGCCTTCTTCTCTCTGACGTAAAGGGACATTCG
>JAUWFF010000032.1 GCA_030607105.1 Filomicrobium sp. | reverse complement strand
GACAGGGAACCATAGGGATCCTGAAAGACGATCTGCATGTCCTTGCGCAGCGGGCGCATTTGCGAGGAAGAGAAACCGTCAATGCGGTTGCCCAAATAAACGATCGGTCCTTTGGATGAAATCAGGCGCAAGATCGCAAGGCCGAGCGTCGTCTTTCCCGACCCCGACTCGCCAACCACACCCAAGGTCTGGCCCTCGCGCAGGCCCAACGTAATGCCGTCAACCGCTTTGACATGATCAGTCGTACGTTTGAGAAGTCCGGTCTTGATGGGAAACCAAACCTTGAGGTCGTCGGTCTCAACAACAACGGGAGCGGAGACATCAAAGGGGGGCGGCTCACCCTTTGGCTCGGCGGCCAAGAGGTGCTGAGTGTAGGCGTGCTGCGGGTCACTGAAAATCGCCTCGGTATACCCCTCTTCAACAATGTCGCCGGACTTCATCACATAAACGCGGCGCGCCATCTTGCGAACGATGCCGAGGTCGTGGGTGATGAGGAGCATTGCCATGCCCATCTCACGGCTGAGGTCTTGCAGGAGTTCAAGGATCTGGGCCTGGATGGTGACGTCGAGCGCGGTGGTCGGCTCGTCGGCGATCAGTAGATCAGGTTCGTTGGCAAGCGCCATGGCAATCATGACACGCTGGCGCTGGCCGCCGGACAACTCATGAGGGAAAGCGCCAAGCCGGCGCTCGGGGTCGCGAATTCCCACCTTCCGCAGAAGCTCAATCACGCGGCCATGGACGGCAGCGTCGTCAAGGCCGCGATGCACCTTCAGCACTTCGCCGACCTGCTGCTCAATCGGTTGGAGCGGGTTGAGCGATGTCATCGGTTCCTGAAAAATCATCGATATGCGGCTGCCGCGGATTTCGCGCAGATCGGTCTCGGAAGCGGCCATCAGATTGCGGCCCTGGTAAAAGATCTCCCCGGATGGATGCGAGGCAGACGGGTAGGGCAGAAGCTTGAGAATGGAAAGCGCAGAAACGGTTTTGCCGGAACCCGATTCACCAACGAGCGCGACCGTCTCGCCGCGCCCGATCCTGAAAGAAACACGGTTGACGGCGAGCGTCTTCTTCCCGCCCTGGGAGAAGGCTACGGACAAGTTACGTGCTTGCAGGAGGGTTTCTGAATTTTTGTTCTGCATGCGTGTCCTACCTGAACGTCTTGCGCGGATCGAGCGCGTCGCGAACGGCTTCACCGATGAAGATCAAAAGCGAAAGCATGATCGCCAGTGTAAAGAAGCCGGTCAGGCCGAGCCATGGTGCCTCTGTGTGCTTCTTACCTTGAAGCAGAAGTTCTCCGAGAGAGGCGGAGCCGGGTGGCAATCCAAGGCCGAGGAAGTCAAGTGCCGTCAGAGCCGAGATCGACCCGGAAAGCTGGAAGGGTAAGAAAGTCAGCGTTGCCACCATGGCGTTCGGCAGCAGGTGCTTCCACATGATGGTCACGTCGCTCAGGCCCAGCGCGCGTGCCGCCTTGATGTACTCGAAATTGCGGCCGCGCAGGAACTCCGCGCGCACAACACCGACAAGAGAGACCCATTGAAATAGCAACAGCACAAACAGCAACGTCCAAAAGCCAGGCACCAGAACCGACGAAATGATGATCAGCACGAACAGAGAGGGCACCGACGACCAGATCTCAAGCACGCGCTGGAATGTCAGATCGACCAACCCGCCGAAATATCCCTGTACGGCGCCCGCCGCCACCCCAATCATCGAAGACAGGATGGTCAACACCAGGCCGAAAATCACAGACACGCGGAAACCGTAGATGACGCGCGCCAGGACATCGCGGCCCTGGTTGTCGAGGCCTAACCAGTTGGTGTTCCAGATACTGCTGTAGCGCGCCATCTGATCGGGCGGCGCCTCGCAGTAAGGCTTGTTTGAAAGCCACGGGGGCGGAGCTGGATAGCCCAAGCACAAACCATCCTTGCCCTGGCGACGTGGGTAGTCGCGGTTGATAGTCTGGTAGGAATAACGGATCGGCGGCCAGATCATCCAGCCGTGCGCGTCGATCTCCTCCTGGTTGACAGGATCGCGATAGTCGGTCACTGCCAGAAAACCGCCGAACTTGGATTCGGGATAGTCGAACAGAACCGGGAACAGCAGCTCACCCTTGTAGCTGACGATCAACGGACGATCATTGGCGACGAACTCGGCGAACAGCGAAATGCCGAACAAGGTGAGAAAGATCCAAAGGCTCCAATAGCCCCGCCGGTTGGCTTTGAAATTGTCCCAGCGGCGCCGGTTGACGGGCGACAGCGTCAACCGGTCGCTGAGCCGCTGCCAGAAGCCTTTGCCACGGACGGTCCCTGAACGTACGTCCGACGCTATGTCTTGCGTGCGCGCGTCCAAGGATTCAGACCTCCCTGCTTTCGAAGTCGATCCGCGGATCAACAAGCGTATAGACGAAATCAGAGATGAGATTCACCACCAGGCCCAGAAGCGAAAAGATGTAGAGCGTCGCAAAGACCACCGGATAGTCACGCTTGTCGATGGATTCAAAGGCCAATAACCCAAGGCCATCGAGCGAGAAGATCGTCTCAATCAACAAGGAACCGGTGAAAAATGCATGGATGAACGCGCTGGGAAAGCCCGCAATGATCAACAACATGGCGTTGCGGAAGACGTGCCCGTAGAGCACCTGCGATTCATTGAGCCCCTTGGCGCGTGCGGTCAGAACGTACTGCTTGCGGATCTCATCCAGAAACGAGTTCTTGGTGAGAAACGTCATTGTTGTGAAAGCGCCAAGAGCCAACGCAATCAGCGGCAGGGTCAGATGCCAGAAGTAGTCAACAACTTTTCCCCACAACGATAGGTCATCCCAGTTGTCGGAAAACAGTCCGCGGGAGGGGAACCACTGGAAAAACGATGAGCCGGCGAATACGACGAGCAGGAAGACCGCAACGAGGAAACCGGGAACTGCATAGCCGACGACGAGAGCTCCGGAGGTCCATAGATCGAACGGCTCGCCGTCATGGACCGCCTTGCGGATGCCCAATGGAATTGAAATCAGATAGGTGAGCAGCGTCATCCAGATCCCAAGGGAAATGGAGACAGGCAGCTTCTCGGCAACCAAGTCGAGCACCGGCGTATCGCGAAAATAACTCTCACCAAAATTGAAGGTGAGAAAATTCCACATCATCAGCGCAAAGCGCTCGTGGGCCGGCTTGTCGAAACCAAACTGCTTCTCGAGGCTCTTGATGAATTCCGGATCTAGGCCCTGGGCTCCCCGGTACTTGGAGGTCGCCTCGCCAGATCCTTGGCCTAACTGCCCCGTGCCTCCACCGCTCAGCCCGTCGCCGCCGGCTCCTGAGATTCGTCCGGTCAATGAGGCGTCGTGCCCTTGGATCTGGGCGATGATGCGCTCAACTGGGCCACCGGGTGCAAATTGGATGACCACAAAGCTCACCAGCATAATGCCGAACAGGGTCGGCAGGATCAGCGCGATTCTTTTTAGCAGATAAGCGGCCATCGTTGTTTTGTCTTTGTTGCGATTTGGCGGTGGGCCCGGTCTCGGAGCCCTTGATAGACTACCGTTGCTTCAACCTTGCAGCTTTTTTTTCGTCATACCACCACGTCCGGATGATCCCGCGGTCGTACTTGGGTTTGGTCGCGGGCCAGGAAAACTTGTCCCAAAAGGCCACGTTATGGGCGGCCTTGTACCAGTGAGGCACCCAGTAGTGGCTGGCTCTCAGGATACGGTCGATGGCGCGTGTGGCGTTTGTGAGTTCAGCTCTCGATTTCGCGCCCAAAGCCTTGTTGATCAATGCGTCAATCACCGGATCTGCAATGCCGGAGAGGTTCAAGCTTCCGTCCGTCTGAGCCGTGACCGAATTCCAGTAATTTATCATCTCAAGACCGGGCGTCAGTCGCAGGACATAGCGCCTGGTGGTGATGTCAAAGTCGAAGGATTCGACGCGGCGCTGGTATTGCGCGGTGTCGACGAGGCGAATGTGGGCGTCAATCCCAAGCCGTTTCAGGTTGGCGATGTACGGATTGATGACGCGCACGAAGGCCTTTGAAAAGAGCAGAAACTCAATCTTGAGCTGCTCGCCTTTAGCGTTCGCGCGCTTGCGGTTCTGCAGGGTCCAGCCCGCTTCGCGCAGCAACTTGTCGGCCTCTCTCAAGAGCTTACGGTCCCGGCCGCCACCCGAACTCACCGGTGGAGAGTAAACCTCCTCGAACACTTCCGGCGGCAACTGATCGCGATACGGTTCCAGAAGCGCGAGTTCCTCGGGGCTGGGCTTTCCCTGCGCTTTCATTTCGGAGTTTTCGAAATAGCTGCCCGTGCGCTCGTAAAGTTCGTAAAATAGGTTTTTGTTGGTCCACTCGAAATCAAATGCATAGTCGAGCGCCTTGCGCACACGTGGGTCCTTGAAGTTCTCCCGGCGCGTGTTGATCATGAACCCTTGAGCGCCAGAAGGACGCAGATCGGGCAGCGTCTCGCGCAGAATGCGGCCATCCTTGACGGCTGGCACGTTGTAAGCGGTGGCCCAATCGACGGAAGTGAACTCCTCGCGCAAATCAAAGGTGCCGTTGAGAAGGTTTTGAAGCTCGGCGGTACGGTCACGGTAGTATTCGTAACGCAACTCATCGAAGTTATGCTGTCCGCGATTGACCGGTAGGTCCTTGGCCCAGTAATCATCTCGGCGGCGATACGTAACGTGCGTACCGGGCTTGAAGTCGGCGACCTCGTAAGGGCCCGAACCCAGCGGCTTTACGAGCCAGGTTTCCTCGAACGGGTAGTTTTCATAGAAGGCTTTGGGCAGGATCGGCAGCGTTGCAACGTTCAAAGGAAGATCGCGCACAAGGTCGCCTTTGAAGGTGTAGCGGACGGTGTGATTGTCAAGCGCCTCTGCTTTTTCGACATCACTTAACGAGAAGCTGATAAGAGGCGTGCCCTTCTCCTTCAGCGCCTCGAACGAAAAGACCACATCTGCTGCGGTAAGGGGCGTGCCGTCAGCAAACTTCGCCTGTGGACGCAAGTAGAAGGTGACGGACTTCTTGTCATCGGCTAGTTCGGCTGAGTGGGCCACCAGGCCGTAAACGGCATCCGGCTCGTCAAAGGCACGGGCCATCAGCGTGTCATAGAGAAAACCGAGGCCCTGCGCCGGATCGCCTTTGAGAATGTACCCATTGAAGCTGTCGAAGGTGGTGAGGCCGGCCGTTCCAATCATCGACAAACGTCCGCCCTTAGGTGCATCGGGATTGACGTAGTCGAAGTGCGTGAAATCCGCCGGGTACTTCAGTTTGTCGAAGGCGGAAAGCCCGTGAGATGTACTGGAGGCATGAACAGCCAGTGATGAATGGGCGGCGACCAAAAGGAACGCGGCGAATGCGGTCGCGAAGGGCCGTTTCAGTCCGCTCAGTTTCATCGCAGCTCCTTTGATTGCACTATGACTGGCGGCGCGGGACGCTCACATGCCGCGCCGCTCGCTCATGTTCGCCGCCTTTTCGGCGTCAATCCACCAGGTCGTCAAGACCGACCCCGGGGACTGCGAAGGAAGCTTGTCCGGGCGGCCAAAGATGTTCCAGCTGGCCAGCCGATCGTAGGGGACATGCCACTGCGGTATGAGGTAGTGGTTCCACAACAAGACGCGGTCAAGCGCGCGGGTTGCAGCCACGACATCCTCACGAGTCTGCGCGCGCACCAGCTCCTCGATCAGTTCGTCGACCACCGGATTCTTAATTCCGATGGCGTTGCGCGAACCATTCTTGTCGGCAGCGGCGGAGCTCCAAAATTCGCGTTGTTCGTTGCCAGGAGAGTGCGACTGACTGAAAACCAACGTTGTTGCGTCGAAGTCGAAATTCTCAATGCGGCGCTGGTATTGGGCGGAGTCGATAAGGCGAGCACGGACATCGATGCCGAGCTTCTTGAGGTCACCAGCATAAGCGTTGACGATCTTTTTCCAATCGTCCTGCTGGATCAGAATCTCTATCGTCATCTGCTTGCCGTCGGCGTTGACAAGCTTACCGCCGTCAACCTGCCAGCCGGCCTCGCCCAACAGTTTTATCGCGGCCCGCAGGTTCTTCCGGAAATCCCCCGGTGCCTTGGCAACGGGATTCGTCCACTCCGTGGTGAATACCTCCGGCGGAAGCCGGTCCCTGAACTTCTCCAGCAACTCCAGCTCGCGACCCTGGGGTAATCCGGTGGCCTTGAGTTCAGAGTTATCGAAGTAGCTGCCGACGCGCATGTACATGCTGTAGAAAAGCGACTTGTTCAGTTCTTCAAAGTTGAAGGCGAGGTTCAAGGCTCGCCTCACGCGCGGGTCCTTGAACTGTTCTCGGCGCGTGTTTAGAACGAAGGCCTGCATGGGTGCAACGCGGCCGTGCGCAAGTTCTTCCTTGCGGATTTTGCCGGACTTGACGGCTTTCGTGTTGTAGCGCGTCGCCCAGGCATTGGCGCTGCTTTCCGGCCAAAAATCGATCTGTCCGGACAAGAAAGCTTCGAAGGCAGGGGTCCGATCCTTGAAGTAGATGAAGCGGACTTCATCAATGTTGTAGAGACCGCGACGGACCGGCAAGTCCTTTGCCCAATAATCGTCCACACGCTCAAACGTGACCTCACGTCCCGCCTTGAAGTCCTTCACGCGGTAGGGACCGGAGCCCAAAGGAGGCGTCATGGTCGTCTTCGCCGGATCCCTTGGTTCACCCTTTTCGTCCGTTGGCTTGTAGTAGTGCTTGGGCAAGATGGGCAGATCACCAAGGATGAGGGGAAGCTCCCGATTGCCCTTCATGTCGAACGTAAACGTCACCTCGCGCTCACCGGTCTTCTCGGCTAAGAGTACATTTTTATAATAGTACCTGTAGAGCGGGTTGATCTTTTTCAGAAGCTCTAGCGAGAAGATCACGTCCTCGACCTTCATTGGCTCGCCATCGTGAAACCTGGCTCCCTCGCGCAGCTTGAACGTCGCTGAGGAAAAATCATCCGGGTAGGAGACCCACTCGGCGACCAGCCCATAAGCGGTGGAGGGTTCGTCCGTACTGCCGTCCAAAAGCGTGTCATACAGCAGGGTTCGGACGCCATTGGCAACTTCGCCCTTGATGCTGAACGCATTAAACGAGTCATAGGAGCCAATCGCGGCAACACGCAAAGCGCCGCCCTTTGGCGCTTCCGGGTTGGCCCAGTCAAAATGTTTGAAATCAGGGCCGTATTGCGGCTTACCAATCAGCGACAGCGCGTGGTGGCGCTGTTCTTCCGCTTGCGCCGTCACCGCACAAACAAGGGCGAGGACTGCAAACGACGCGGTTAAGAACCCCGTTGCGCGACAAACCATCAGTCACGTCTCCTCAAATCGACAGCGTTCTAGACCTCATGTAGCGTCATGAACGTGACCTGAGGTCATAGCGCTGCTTAGGCCCATCGTGTAGTTAAACGTTCTTAAGCTTGCCGGGATCGGTCTAGATGCCGGTTTTCCACGAAAAGACCCGCCGTGTAGGCGGGTCTTTGAGCGCCAAGCGTGTTCACAAGAAAGCAGTGAACTGACTATTTCAGACTGCCTAGATAGGCCAGCATATCGGCGAGCTGATCATCTTTCTTGAACCCCCTAAAGACCATCTTGGTCCCGGAAACGTAATTCTTTGGGTTGTGAAGGAATTCGGCTAGTGCTTCGTAGTTCCAGTTGCCGCCCTTTTCCACCAGCGCCGTCGAGTAGTTGAAGCCGTCAACACCCCCCATTGCGCGGCCTACGATGCCCCACAGATTGGGGCCGATCTTGTTTTTACCGCCCTGGTCGGCCGTATGGCAGCCCTGACATTTCTTGAAATGACCCTTGCCCTTCTCTGCACTAGCGTCAGCCACCAAGGCCACGACCTTTGCCGCGTCAAATCCGGCTGGGGCCGCGCCGGAACCAGTCCCGTGACCGCCTTCAGATTCGCCGCCCTCGTCCGGACCAGGAAGCGTGAAGCCAACGATGTCGTGATTGCCGTGAGGCGTGCTTGCGATTTCAACGATGGTGCTTGTGCCGACCATGACGAGCAGTGCGGCAAGTATACCACCTGCGATTTTGTTAAGCTCAAACGAGTCCATTTTCTGTGTCACGCCTCAATTGCTTGAACATGCATCTGGCACTATTTGCTTACGCGGCTTGGTCTATTCGGATTTCTGGCCGCGACTATATGGGTTTGGCGCCTGCTTGCAACTCGAACCTGAGCCATCTAACACCCCTATCGAGCGAGACTAAATGTCACC
>JAUWFF010000239.1 GCA_030607105.1 Filomicrobium sp. | reverse complement strand
GTTGAGGACACAAAAGAGCTATTGGCCAAGGAAAAAGCGAAGCTCGACAATCCGCAATTTATTGCCAAGGCCAAACCGGATGCTGTTGAAACCGCGCGTGAGCGCGTGGATGAATTTGAGGGCAAGATCGCTCGGCTTTCCGGGGCACTGAAGCGGCTTGGGTGAGCTGGCGGAGGTCAATCTCGTGGCGGTGCTGGTCGCGACGCCAGTGTTTTGATCTGACGCGTTTTTCCATCGGGAGATCATCGGTGAACGATCCGCTCCACTATTCTTCCCGGCGCAAATTTATCGTGGGTTCCGTTGCTGCCGGTGCCGCGGTCAGTCTAATTGCACCAAGCCTCTCGGTCCTCGCCAAGAAGGTTCCAGGCAGCAAGAAACTCCAGCTTAAGATAGCCGGTTATAGGTTTGACCGGTTGGCTGCTTTGGCCGATGGACGGGTTGGGATCGAAGGCTGCGATGTGAGCTTTGAGATGGGCTCTATTGGCGACATGAATACGGATGTGTTCAGTGGGTCGCAAATGCGCGATGTCACGGAGATCGGCTTGCATCCCTACATGCTAGCCTACGCCAACGACGATTTTCGCGACTATACGCTGCTGCCGGTCTTCCCCTTACGCCAGTTCCGCCACAAAAGCGTTTTCATCCGGACTGACCGTGGCATCCAGAAACCACAAGACTTGCGCGGCAGGACACTCGCCACGCCTGGTTACTCATCGACATCGCTGACCTGGATCCGCGGCATCTTTCAGGACGAATACGGGATCTCTCCCAAGGATGTTGAATGGATCGTGGCGCGAAGGGATTCTTCGGCCAAGGATGCAGGTAAGGTTTCCAAGCAGGAGAATGTCTTTCCTGACGACCTGCCGATTAAGATAGGTCCCGATGGACTGGATGAGTCTGATCTGCTTGAAACCGGAGCGGTCGATGCGCTGTTTCATGCCGCCGAACCGCGTGCCTATACTCAGCGACACCCGAAGGTCGCGAGACTGTTCCCGGATTATAGATCGGTAGAACAGGCCTATTTCGCGAAGACGGGCATCTTCCCGATCATGCATGCGGTCGCGATCAAGCAGACAACGGCACGAGAGAATCCCTGGCTCGTCCGTGCCGTGTTCGATGCGTACGTTCAAGCCAAGCAGTTGAACTATGATTATATGTCGAAGTCCGCATGGGCCTATGAATCCCTGCCTTGGTTCGCGCGAGAGTTCGAAGAAACGCGGGCTCTCATGGGCGAAAACTTCTATTCTTATGGACTTGCTGCTAACCGCAGGACGCTGGAGGCGCTGTTGCGATACTCGCATGAGCAAGGTCTCGCCAAGCGCTTGTTGACGGTCGAAGAGTTGTTTCACCCTGCTAGCCTTGATCTTGTCGATGAGAGCCAGTGAAGTTGTTCAGGATCCCTGGGCGGAGGCGGAATGGAACCAACCCAGTTCAACCTGCTGACGGAGCAGCCGTCGGCACGCGAGGCGGAGGTCAGCGAGCTGCTGCTTCGCGCGAAGGGCGTTCGCGTGGAGCGGATCGTGTCGCTCGGTCAGGCTTCGCCCGAGGGATTTTGGTATGATCAAAAAGAGGTCGAATGGGTCATGCTGGTGACAGGCCGTGCGCGACTCACGATCGCCGGTGAAACGGAAGACCGTCAGCTAGAGGCCGGTGACGCAGTTTACTTGCCGGCCGGCTGTAGGCACCGCGTCGCCTGGACCGATCCCCTGCAACACACGGTCTGGCTGGCGTTGTTCGTGGACGTCGAGCTCAATCCTTGCACCGGTGACTTGATGGAAGGCCGCTTTGGCGGGGCCGTTGACAAAGGGGCTGCGCGCTAGTCCCTGTTTTTTGCCGCTCGTACCAGTTCGGTGAATTCGCTTACCGCTGTCTGCAGTGCCTCGAGTACGCCTAATTCGGCGATGTCATGGCCGGCGTGCTCCATGATAGTCAATTTGCAGTCGGGCCAGCGTTGGCAAAGTGCATGCGCCGAGCGTGGTGGGCAGAGCAAGTCATAGCGGCCTTGCACGATGACGCCAGGAATACCTGCGAGGCGGTCAGCGTTATTGAGGAGTTCATCGTCGGCCAGGAAGAAGTCACTGGCGATGTAGTGTGCTTCCATCAACGGAGTGGGAGGCAGGCGATCAGGCTTGTCGGAAAGCCCCGGTAGCTGAACCTCGCCTGGCTCCAGGACTGACAACGCGCGTTCGTAGCGGCTCCAGATGCCGGCGGCGGGAGCGTGAACTTTCGGATCAGGATTGATGAGGCGGCGTAGATAGGCCGCGAGCGGGTTGTCGCGCTCTGCTTCCGGCAAGGCCGAGATGAATGACCGGTGGAGTTCTGGTCTGAAGGTCTTCGGGGCCTCGAGGAACGCCCACTCGACTTCGCGTGCGGTACCTAGGAAGACCGCGCGAAGCACGAGAGCAGCGACGCGGTCAGGATGCGCCTGGGCATAGGCCAGTGCTAGCGTCGAGCCCCAGGAGCCGCCGGTGACGATCCATCTGTCGATACAATAGAACTTGCGGATGCGTTCGATGTCGGCAATCTGATGCGCGGTCGTATTTGCGTTTCGGCATAGATACGGGTGCGAGCGTCCAGCGCCGCGCTGGTCGAAGAGTATGGCGTGGTTTTGATTGGGGTCGAACAACGCCCGGTGGGCATGCTGCGAGCCGCTGCCGGGACCGCCGTGCAGGTAAAGTGCTGGTACGGCGTTCTTGCGCCCGACTTCCTCGACGTACAGCCAATGCCCGTCGCCGACATCCAACATAACCGCATCAAATGGGCGGAAGGGGTGGGGATGGCTCTTCGGGACTGTCATCTCGGGAATGTAGGGTCGATTTGACAAGGGTGTTGTGTGGCTCGCTCGTTTGAGGATGCGTTTGTTAAACGTATTGCGTGTTGTTCTGATGGACGTTTGCGGACGCGTAGTTCGATGACCTTCCAGCGCCAGTCCTTCAACACCAGTGCGCCGCAGTAGAGCCGATCGGGTTCAAATTTGTCACGCATCTCGATTTCAAAGCGGGTTGGCGAGATGAATGAGGCCCGCTCAACGCGCGACCACGCGTCGGCCATGCGTTGTGGCAGGGAGAGACCTTCATCCGGGTCCTGGCGGCCAAGAACGTCCACGCTAACCGTTCGCCCGTAGCTGAACAACGTCGGCAGGCCTGTCGGAGTTGCGTAAAGTTCGACGAGGCCATCAACCACGTTTCGCCCGTAGTATGCCTTGAAGCTTGCCCATAAGCCCTGGCGTTTTGGTTTGCCTTCAAGGGAGGCATCGATCGGGCCCAGAACAAGGTCGGCAATCGACGCCTTGAGCGTGGCCTTCACCGGGGCCCATTCGAAATGCCGCGCGAGATAGGCGCTGTCTCCCGACTTGATTGCTTCCCTAATGGACCAAGCCGTGTGCAAGGGCCAGGCGACATAGACCGCCGAGCAGATTAACAGGCCTACCGCCGCCAGTATTCGCCGCATCAGAAATTCTCTCAAGCTCCCTCTGGACTAAAAAACCCGACTCTTAATGCCACTTTTTGCAGGACCAATGGGGCTTAACGCAGGCACATTAGCGTGGATTGGCGCCAAGGGAGCTGTCAAGCCAGGGGTGCCGAGAAACGATGCCGAAGCCAGCTTACCTCAATTCAATTACGTTCTACTTGGTACCGCAGATCGCCTTCAGGGCGCGCCAATCGGCGTCAGTCAGCGCCGGCTCGGACTCGTAGGCCTTTTGTTGAAGTGCATTGGCCAGCCGTTCCTTGGTGATTGGATGGGTGCTCAGGAGATTGCCCAAGTCGCTTTCCTGAAGGCCCTCATTCTTCCTCATGCGAGCGAAGAACCCGGCGAGGCCCTGTGCGGAGATTTTCGATTCTCGCAAGATCCGAAGAGCATGGTCGTCGGCCTGGC